>CALRLS020000281.1:0-7111 GCA_943368815.1 Cyanobium sp. NIES-981 | reverse complement strand
CATTGAAGAATTAATGTCTGATTTCTATACCTATCTCTTCACCAATTTTCAAAGGCTCAAAACTAAACATTTTCAGTTCCTGTTCTCCGGTTTTGATAAGCACTTCATAATAATTGCCCAGGAATTTAAGGGCTGATACTTTTGCTTTGATTTTCGATAATGGTGAAACCGCAATCTTCTCTGGTCGGATAAATAGAGTTGTCGGATTCGTCACCCCTACACTCTCTAACCACCCCTGACTTACAGTATTTACTTCTCCGGTAATTTCAGCCACATATTGATTCATCGGATTTTGATAAACTTTCTGTGGGGCGGCTGATTGCAGAATTTTCCCTTTCCGCATAATAGCCAGATGGTCGGCCATACCATAAGCATCGCTTACATCGTGGGTTACAAAAATACAACTTACCTCTTCTGCCTTAATCAATCGTAGTATCTCAACTTTCAGTTTGCGTTTATTGACTGCATCCAGATGACTAAAAGGCTCGTCTAAAAGCAATAGCTTAGGTTGCTCGGCAATGGCTTTTACAATTACTGCTCTTTGCTGCTCCCCACCCGATACCTCACGGGGCAGGTGGGTCTGCACCCTATCTAATCTGCTTAATTTTAAAAGTTTGTCAACCCGTTTATTACGGTAATGCTCTTCATAATAACGGAGTTCGTAGGCGATGTTCTCGCGGATAGATATATTCGGAAAAAGTCCGTAATCCTGTCTTACCAGTTTAATATCGGGATGGCCTGCAATCAGTTTCTGAGAAGGAGGCGTAATACGTTTATCCTCCAGGAGTAATACTCCTTCATCCGGTTCCTGAAATCCTCCGATGAGATGTAATAAAGTAGTTTTCCCTGAGCCACTTTCACCCAGGATCGCCAGAATCTCTCCTTTCTCTAATGTAAGCGAAATATGGTTAACTGCTTTTTTATCGTCGAAAGACCTGGATAAATTCTGTATTTTGAGCAGTGACATTCGTTTTTTCTTACAAAACTATGGATTTTTAGAGAAATTACGCTTTTTTGTTGTGCATCGGGATTCACTTTCCTAATATTGTCGTAATAATTAACCTAATATTAGAAAATACCTGCAAGCTCAATACATGAGATGTTAGAACTCTATAAGCAACAAACAAAATGTCTGGTAGCACTCGACTCGATTATTTTCGGGTTTGATGGTGAAGAATTAAAATTATTATTGGTGAAACGTGGGGTTCAGACAGACCGGGACACGTGGTCGTTGATGGGTGGTTGGCTAAAACCCTCAGAAAGCCTTGACGAAGCCGCAGACAGAATATTGTTCGAACTAACTAACCTGACAGGTGTATTTCTTGAGCAATTGGGTGCTTTTGGTGACCCCACCAGAGACCCAGTGGAAAGAACAGTTGCTGTGGCCTATTATGCCCTGGTGAATGTAAAAGATTATGAAACCCGGATGTCGGATACTTACCAAGCCAAGTGGTTTTCGATGCACGATTTACCGGAATTGCTCTTTGACCATTCGGATATGATAAAAATGGCTATTGAACGATTGCGTTATAAAGCAGCCTTTCACCCGGTTGGTTTTGAACTAATGCCGGAAACATTTACGATTCCGCAGATACAGAATCTTTATGAAGCCATTTACGGAAGCAATTTCGATAAGCGTAATTTTAGCAGAAAAATCCTTTCTACAGGTCTTTTAATCAAGTTAAAAGAGAAGCAAAAAGGATTTTCTAAAAAAGGCGCATTCCTCTATAAATTGGATACTGAAAAATACAAAACGCATACAGACTCATTTCTGAACTTTGTGCCTAATCCTGATGGTATGGTTTAAGAGTCCTTTAAATTTTGTTTTGCGAACAGCTAATTTCTGACAGAAAAAACTGCCTTTAAAGATGGAATTATAACACAGGCTCTTAACTAGCCGCCGCTGCCCTTCTACGATATACAAAATTAACAAAAACGCTTAATAAGACCAATAAGCCCATTTTTTCGTTATCATGGATATTGGCAGTAATCGTCCCTTCGTCCGTCCAGAAATACCTGGTTTGTTCAAAATCCAGCACATCTCTGTTCGTATCATCCAGACTCCACTTTGTACTCCAGAAATTTTTAGCTTTCATCACAAACTTTTCACCATTTATCAAACTAATCTCCGCCTTTTGTTTCCAGCTTGAAAATACCACCTCGCCAATTAATTGCTGATTATCATCTCTGTAAATATCATAATTCCCGTTCCAGAAACTCTTCTTTTTAAATATGTACTTTTTCTGTCTGAATACTCCTGCAACATCACTCTTAAAATTGCCGAATTGAACATAGCCGACCTCCGAATCTCTATCTGATATTTCAATTTTATCGTAGAGCGCTTTCTTTAAATAGTTGAACGTGTTAATCATCTCATTTTCATTTATTATTACAAATATAAGATTTCAACAATACGATTGATCAACATTTATAGAGATGGATATTCTATATGATAACAGGCTTGTTTCAGGGATGAGTTTAGAGCTTGTTTAAAAATTATTATTCGACCTAAAAAGCACATCTTTTTCAGCTATACTGCGTTGCATTTTTTCGATGTAGCTGCCGGCTACATCTGCAAAATGCGCCTTGTCTAGCTAAAAAATCTGCACTTTTCGATCAGATTAATAACATTTAAACAGGCTCTTAATCTTCCATCACAGGAATATCGGCCTCTTTTATAAGGCTTATATCAGCCTTTTCAATACCCTCTTTCACTAAACGATTAGCCTGCTTTTCATAGGTTTTTTCAAAGATATTACGCGCCAGACGACCATTACCGAATGATGAATCACGGTCTTCGTAGAGCTTTTTAAAGAGTTTATAAACCTTCTTCTTAGCTGCTTCTTCTACCTTTAATTGCACTTTCTGTGCCTGTATCAGGTAAATTTCCAATATTTCTTCCGGCGTGTAATCTATGAACCCAACGTACTTATTGAACCTTGAATGTAGCCCCGGATTAGAGTTGATAAACTCGGTCATTTTCTCTTCATAACCTGCCACAATTACAACAAAATCGTCCCGGTGGTCTTCCATGTATTTTACTATGGTATTCACTGCTTCGGGGCCATAGGTATCCTCCGTATTCAGGGCATAGGCTTCGTCAATAAACAGAATACCTCCTGTTGATTTTTCACAGACCTCACGGGTTTTAAGAGAGGTTTGTCCGGTGTATCCTGCCACCAGGCCGCTTCGGTCTGTTTCATAAAGATGTCCTTTACTAAGCACTCCCAAAGCCTTGAATATCTTGGCTAATAAACGTGCAATGGTGGTCTTCCCTGTGCCAGGATTCCCATGAAAAACCATGTGTAGTGAACGCTCTGGGACCTTAATGCCCTTTTCCTGCCTTATTTTTTCAATCTTCAATACATTTACCAGACTGCTCACTTCATCTTTCACATTCTGTAAGCCGACTAAAGCATTTAATTCGGCCAATAGTTCATCTAAAGTTTGCTCCGGTACAGCAGGTATCTGCTCGGTTGGTTTGGCAGTAGCATTTTTTTCAGACTGATTTACTTTTACACCAGGGTTAATCATCTTTGTAATCCCATCCAGGCCTTTCAACAATATATGAAATGGATTACTGCTATATTCCGGCTGCCCCTGCTCTGGATCTTCCTCTTGTTGTTGTTCCTCACTTTTTGAATAAATATCTCTTTCACGATAAACCTGCGGCTCTTTTCCTTCCAGCCTGTCATGCACTACTTTATAAAAAGCGGCTATGTATTCTTCTATCGTATTATCGACCCTTACCTTTCGTTCAGCAGTACCAAAAACCACAGAATCGGGTGTCGGACAGCGCACCGTTACTGTTTTATCGTAAGGAAATTCTATTACCTCTACATCGCCATATTGGTCGCTATCTACCAGTAAAATTCTTCTGGTGGTAGCTAGAAGCAATACATGCCTATTATTCCAATAACCATGTACCGAAGCATCGATGTATTCATCTTCCTGAATGATGCTAGACAAGGCTTTCAGCTCATTCCGAAGCATTAATAAAGCGAATGGGTTTAAATCTATCTGTCTTTTGATTTGTCCGTAAGTTGGCATTTCGATTGGTTAATTTTTGAATAAATTAAGTCGATATTTTGCTACAATGCAAACGGATAAATGATGAGGTGTTGGAAAGAAGGGATATGCCTTTGATTTGTGTGATGAAATAAATAAGAGGTAGCGTTGAAGTCTACCTCTTATTTATTTTTTTGATAAGCAGTTGCGAAAATTTTCCTTTGCGCGGCCTTCGACTACGCTCAGGCTCCTGGCTAGGTTTTTTTCTATACTGAATAAAGTAAACATTGCCCGGTCAAAAGCATCAGTTCGATGAACCCCTATTCAATAAAATTAAAATTATCTAATTAATCATTTTGAAAGCGCCTGGCCCGTTGCCTGAGCGAAGCCGAAGGCCGCGCAAAGGCAACAAAGCGACAAATAATTCAAAGAAATTAAACTACTCTTTTAACATACATCACGCCTTCGGATACACCCAGCCCTTTCTATACTGGCGGCTCAGGTATTTATTCGCACTTGCGTCAAGAAAGACTTCTTTTTCTCTGTCCCATTCCAGACTTTTGCCTGCTTTCAGGGCAGCCATACCCAACAAACTCATATTGGTGGCTCTATGGCCTTTCAGAATATCTGCAAATGGCAATTGTTTTGATTTAATTGATTTCAATAAATCAGCAAAAACAAGATTAATGTTTTGTAAATCAGGAAGATTCAGGACAGGTTCCTGATGAATAATTTCTTTCTTCGAATCTCTTGGGAAAAACGTCCAGCCCTTAGTCCACCCCATGTGGAAAGTCCCTTCTGTACCATGAAAATACACCCCTACTTCCTCACTTTTTGAGGTGGGCCTTCCGTTTAAGGTACTATGTTCCCATGAACAAGTAAAATCCTCAAATTCATAAACTACAATCTGACTCTCAGGAGCAGTATTGTTATTCGTATTAAACTTCGAACTGGCTATTGAAAAGACCTTTTTAGGCGCAATTTCGTCTGTCCACCACAAAATCTGATCAAACCAGTGTGGCCCCCAGTCACCAACCATTCCATTCGCAAAATCTACCTGATTACGCCAGTTTCTTGGGTGAATTGTTCTATTATAAGGCACTAAAGGACCCGGACCGCACCACATATTCCAGTCCATTTCTGCCGGAGTCGGTTCATCTGCCACCATTTTACCTTGTCCGAAATTATAGGTCACAAAAGCCCGCACTTCTTTTATTTTACCCACTTTACCAGATTTCAAAAACTCTTGTCCACTCACATTATGCGGCGAATAGCGGCGATGGAAACCTGTAATGCAGATTTTCTGGGTATCACGGGCAGTTTTCACAATGGCTTTCCCTTCATTAATCGTATGCCCGATTGGTTTCTCCAGATACACGTGCGCTCCTGATTTCATGGCATCAATAGCAATCAAAGCATGCCAGTGGTCGGGCGTTGCATTAATGACTATCTCGGGTTTTTCTTTCTGCAAAAGCTCCTGATAATTCTTGTAAACCTTTGGCTGGTCATTAGTCAGCTTAGCGATTTCTCCCAGACATTGTTTGATTTGTCTGTCGTCAACATCACAGACGGCTACAATCTGGCATTCACCTGATTTAATGGCCTCTCTTACTATATTTGTACCCCACCAACCTGCACCAATCAGGGCAGTTTTATATTTGGCTTGTGTGGCATAAGTAATAAACGGACGAGAAACTAAGGCCCCTGTGGCTAAGGCAGAGGTACGGATAAAATCTTTACGATTCATGATTTAATTAAGTGTTTTGAATAGATTTTCAGAAAATTAAGTTTTATCCATTTATCTTGCAAAACAATTTGTAAAAGATTAGCTATATGCTACCTAAACCTCTGTTAAAAACCGAAATCCTTGCGGGTGTCTCTACCTTTCTGGCTACGATGTATATCATTGTAGTAAATCCAGCCATTCTGAGCCAGTCGGGTATGTCGTTCAATGGCGTACTAACTGCCACTGTGATGCTTTCTTTTTTTTGTAGCCTCATGATGGGCATTTATGCCAAAAACCCTATTGTAGTGGCTCCGGGCATGGGTATGAATGCATTTTTTACCTTTACTGCTGTTAAGGGCATGGGTATTCCGTGGCAGGTGGCTTTAGGGGCTGTTTTCTGGGCTGGCATTCTGTTTTTGTTGCTCTCTATTTTCAATATCCGTTCACAAATTGTCAAGGCTATTCCAAAACCCTTGCGTTATGCTATTTCTGCAGGCATCGGGCTTTTTATTACATTGATAGGCTTTGCCAATGCCAAATTCATTGTGCCTAATCCGGCAACAATCGTTGGCATCACAAGCCTGCATGACCCTATTGTTATTACCTTTCTGGTCGGTTTGGCTATTACCACGATTTTATTGGTGAAACGTATAAAGGGGGGTATTATCATTGGTATTGTATTGACCACTCTGCTGGCTATTCCTATCGGCAGGTATTGGGGTGATGCCTCGGCCATCAATTTCGGTCAGAAAACCCTGGTAACATGGCAGGGTGTATTTTCTGCTCCTGATTTCAGCCTTTTATTTCAATTAGACATTGTCAATTCATTAAAAATAAGTCTGATACCTGTCATTTTTGCTTTTGTGTTTACTGATTTATTTGATAGTCTCTCTACTTTTGTAGGCGTAGCAGAAGCAGCCAATCTCTATGATAAAGATGGTGAGCCACGAAATATAAAAGAATCTTTATTGACCGATGCAGTTGCCACTACTTTAGGCGGATTATTGGGGACAAGCCCTGGCACAGCCTATATAGAATCGGCAGTGGGTATTAGTCAGGGAGGAAGAACCGGGCTTACAGCCATCACGGCCGGTTTATTGTTTTTGCCTTTCATGTTTTTATCTCCCTTGCTAAGTATTATTCCTGCCATAGCCACCGCACCTGCCCTGATAGTGGTGGGGGTATTAATGATAAAACCCATCACCAAAATCAACTGGGATAAACTGGATGATGCCATCCCTGCTTTTCTGGCTATGGTATTGATTCCTTTTACGTATTCTATTACACAGGGTATTATCTGGGGTTTTCTGGCCTGGACAATCATTAAACTAGCAACAAATCAAAGAAAAGAAGTCTCGTGGATGCTTATCATTATTG
>CALRLS020000280.1:0-7113 GCA_943368815.1 Cyanobium sp. NIES-981 | reverse complement strand
ATGGTCGATAAAATCAATATTAATCATCATTGGCAATAATATAAAGGTTGCCAGCAGGCGTGTCTTCCTGAAAATCAGCAGAAATGCTCCGGCTATCTGTATCAATCCTAGAATAAAAGCGAATGTTGGAGAATAGCCAAAGTAGGTCCAGGTAAGCCAGAAACCTTCTAATTCTCCAACCGGACTTTCTAATATATAATTAGGTGCCTGAAATTGTGTTTTTAATATCTTGGCAGCACCATAAGTAGCAATCATGTGTGCCACATAAAAGGTAATGACAGGTTGAAACCACTGATGTAAATCTGTTTTCTTAATAAATTTATGCCATACAAAAGCAAATCCTGCGCTCAATGCAAGCAGCACTCCGCAAACAATCCAGATGAGTTTGGCATTGGTAACGACCTGCATTTGTAATTCAGTAGCATAATCGGAATACTGGGCGAGACCAATGATAACCAGTAGCATAAAAAAGACCTCGAAGAACTTGAGGAGGTAGGATTTGTTCGATTTCATGGTGGATATAATTTGATTGAAGCGGGAAAATTAAACCAAAACCTTTGAAATTTCAAATTTCATCCAAAGTTTTGATTGAGCGATGGTCAATTACTGTAGTTATTTTTGGCGCGAAGAGAGCATGATTAAATCAGTTAATCTTGCATATATTTATCAGGAATTGCAATTCATTTACCTATAACTTAGTAATATGGCCACTAATTTTTAACTATATTGCATTATATTTTCTAAGCTGAAAATATGATTACACAACAATTTTATGACCAGCTAACATCTATCAACTATGAAAAATCAACTCTTCCTCATCCTACTATTCATATCCTTTCTCTGCAAAGCTCAACAAGTCATTGACTCACGCCAGCAGGAAATAGTTTTTACCAATGTATCAGTAATTCCGATGACATCAGAAACAGTACTGGATAAGCAGACTGTCATAGTTAAAAATGGCATAATAACAGGCATAGGTGCAAAAGCCAAATATGATAAAACAGCTTTAGTAATTGATGCCAAAGGCAAATACCTGATGCCCGGCTTAGCAGAAATGCACGCCCATGTGCCGCCTACAGATGATATAAAACAGGTAAAAGATGTGCTATTGCTCTTTGCTGCCAATGGCGTTACAACCATCAGAAGCATGTTGGGTCATCCGCTTCATCTGGAGGTACGCAGCAAGATTCAAACGGGTGAAATATTAGGACCGCGGCTCTATACTTCCGGACCGTCTTTCAGTGGTGCAAGTATAAAAACACCAGAGGAAGGTATTGAAAAAGTAAGAAGCCAGAAAAAGGCAGGCTATGATTTCATGAAAATGCACCCGGGCATTAGCAAAAATAATTTTGAGGCCATTGTAAAAACAGCCAAAGAAGAAAATATGCCGTTTGCAGGCCACGTATCTTTTGGTGTGGGTGTATGGCGTTCAGCAGAGGCAGGTTACGCCACTATCGACCATCTTGATGGAATCATAGAAGCCCTGATGCCTCGACTGGATACCCTGACTGAAGCAGAAGCAGGTTTATTTGGCTTGTATGTGGGGCATAATGCTGATGTATCGAGATTAGACAAAGTTTTGAAGACCATCAAAGACAATAACGTCTGGATTGTACCTACCCAGACTCTGGCTGAACATTGGCAGTCGCCTAATCGTACTTCTGAGGGGCTATTGTCATGGCCGGAAATGAAATATATGGATAAATCGACCCTGAATGGTTGGGCAAGGTCTAAAGATAATACCATGAAAAACGCAGCTTACAAAGCTGAATCTGTGCTTAAATTCATTGATGTAAGACGCCGTATTATCCGTGAGTGTCATCGTCAGGGAGTTGGTTTGCTTTTAGGTTCTGATGCGCCACAGGTTTTCAGTGTTCCGGGTTTCTCTTTAAAACATGAATTAAATTATCTGGTGCAATCAGGCTTAACACCTTATCAGGCTTTGCAGACAGGTACGGTTAATATCGGTAAATTCTGCAAAAATGATAAGCTGGGAGTGATAAAAACAGGTGCCATAGCCGATTTAGTATTATTGGATGCCAACCCATTGAAAGATATTAATGCCGTTGGTTCAGTGCAGGGAGTAATGCTTGATGGTCGTTGGCTGGCTAAAAATGAAATTGACGATATGTTGAAGAAACTGGTGAAGAACTAATGAGGACAATCAGTGGCACAAAGAATATCGTTCTTTTTTATCACCATTTTTTAAGGTTCCTCCGGTGGTACAGCATTTTGAATAAATTTGAAGACTTATTGCGTTCTGTTGACCATCGAGATATGATATAGTACTCAGCAATCACAAAAATTGGTCTTTTGGGATAGGTTTGCTTTAGATATAGTTATTTTAGATATCTCCATATTTATATCTTATCTAGTGATAATTGGTAGAGACAGGGCAATGCCCTGTCTCTACTTCCACGTATCTCTTTTTCTTCATTGTAAATCCACGGACAACAATATAGGATGCATCTCTAATAATATATATTAGCACCAAAACAAGAAAGCCTAAATAAAATTACCCTCTTTCAATACATTTTCATCACAGTTTTCTTAGTTTTGCTCAACTCATAAGACCCCCGACCCGGTATGTCATCAAAATTAAATCTCGGAAAACTACAAATACTTGACCGTAAAAACACTGAAGCTGAAGAAGGCGGAGGAAAAAAAAGAATAGAAAGTCAGCACGCCAAAGGGAAACTCACCGCTAGAGAAAGAATAGAATTGCTCCTGGATGAAAATACCTTTGAAGAAATCGGGAAGTTTGTAATGCACCGAAGCAAAGATTTTGGGCTCGACAAAGAATATTACCTGGGCGATGGTGTAGTAACCGGTTATGGTGCTATTTCAGGTCGTCTGGTCTATGTTTTTGCACAGGATTTCACGGTTTTCGGTGGCTCTCTCTCAGAAACCTACGCCGAAAAGATTTGTAAAATCATGGATATGGCCATGAAAAACGGCGCCCCACTCATTGGTCTTAATGATTCTGGTGGTGCAAGGATACAGGAGGGTGTTAATTCATTAGCCGGATATGCCGACATTTTTTATCGTAATACCCTGGCATCAGGGGTGATTCCGCAAATATCGGCCATCATGGGGCCATGTGCAGGTGGAGCAGTGTACTCTCCTGCCCTTACCGACTACATATTTATGGTGGAAAACACTTCATATATGTTTGTCACAGGGCCAAACGTAGTAAAGACAGTAACGCATGAAGATGTAACATCGGAAGAGTTAGGTGGAGCGATGACACACGCCACGAAATCGGGTGTGACGCATTTCGTTGCGGCTAATGAAGTGCAATGTCTGAGTGATATAAAAAGATTGCTCAGCTATATTCCATCTAACTGCGAAGACCAGCCGCCTTTTGCTTCGTATGAATCTGATGGCAATGAAAAACGACCTAAGCTTGCCGATTTATTGCCAGAAAATCCAAATCAGCCTTACGACATAAGAGAATTGATAGAGGAACTGGTAGATAGCGACAGCTTTTTTGAAGTGCATAAAAACTTCGCTGAAAATATTGTAGTGGGTTTTGCGCACATGGGCGGCCGTAGTATAGGAATTGTGGGTAATCAGCCCTCTGTATTGGCGGGAGTATTGGACATCGATGCCAGTATTAAAGGCGCCAGATTCGTTCGCTTCTGTGATTGTTTCAATATTCCACTGTTAGTTTTAGAAGATGTACCCGGATTTTTGCCCGGTACCGACCAGGAATGGAACGGTATCATCATGCACGGTGCCAAATTACTTTATGCTTTCTGTGAGGCTACCGTCCCTCGTATCACGGTTATTACGCGCAAGGCCTATGGCGGCGCTTATTGTGTGATGAACTCCAAGCACATCGGTGCAGATATGAATTATGCATGGACATCGGCCGAAATTGCAGTAATGGGCGCAGCCGGAGCCGCTGAAATCATTTTCCGTAAAGAAATAAGTGAGGCAGCCGACCCTAAAGCAGAATTGCAGAATAAGGTTGATGAGTATACAGAGAAGTTTGCCAACCCTTACAAAGCAGCACACAGAGGTTATATTGATGAGGTGATTAAACCGGAAGATACCAGAGAAAAATTATTGAAAGCTTTTAAAATGTTAGAAAATAAAGTGGATACCCTGCCTAGAAAAAAGCATGGGAATATACCATTATAGGGATTGTCGATTTTCGATTGCAGAATGTCGAATTCGACAATCCGCAATCGACATTCGACATTTCAGAAACGTTTTAATTAAAATTCTGGTTACCTTTACGACACTTATTCTTATTTACACTTAATTATAATTATTCTTCGAAAAGAACTGCTTCTTTTCAAAAATTTGTTATCTCGATTATGCTTGGAAAAACCGGAGTATTAATAGTAAATTTAGGTACACCTGACTCTCCGAATGTACCTGATGTAAGAAAATATCTACGTGAGTTTTTGATGGACGCCAGAGTAATAGATATTCCTTTCACTTCCCGTTGGCTTCTTATCAATCTCATTATTGCTCCTTTTCGTTCTCCCAAATCGGCCAAAATTTATCGTGAATTATGGACTGAACAAGGTTCACCTCTCAAAATCTATGGTGAAAGAAACGAAAAACAATTGCAGGAGGCTTTGGGCGATGAGTACGTAGTAAAATTAGCGATGCGTTATCAGAACCCGAGTATAGAAAAAGGTCTGAAAGAATTGCAGCAAATGGGATTAAGCAAAATTATTGTGGTTCCGTTTTTTCCGCAATATGCTTCGGCTTCTACCGGCTCGGTTTATGAAGAAGTGATGCGAATAGTTGGTCAATGGCTCGTAATACCACAACTAAAGTTTGTGAATTATTTTTATAATCACCCCAAATTCATCAAAGCTTTTGCCGATAATGGCAGAAGACATATGGAAAAAGGTAATTATGAATATGTGGTTTTCAGTTATCATGGTTTACCCGAAAGACAAATGACCAAAGCTGATTGCACGGGTAACACTTGTAAGCTGGATAATACTTGCTGTAATACCATTCACGCCCTTAATCAGCATTGTTATAGGGCATCATGTTATGAGACCACCCGCTTGTTGGTAAAAGAATTAGGTTTAAAAGAAGGAACCTATACCACCAGTTTTCAGTCTCGTTTGGGTAAAGAACCCTGGATTCAGCCTTATACCGACAATGTTGTAAAGGAACTGGCACAAAAAGGAATAAAAAGGGTATTGGCTTATTCTCCGGCTTTTGTTGCCGATTGTCTGGAAACTACCATTGAAGTAGCCGAAGAATACCGGGACATGTTTGAAGAATATGGCGGCGAACACTGGCAATTAGTAGAAAGCCTCAACGACTCGGAAGCATGGATTGATTTGCTGACTGACTTAGTCAAACAACAGGAGAATTAATTATTAAGAAAGTTATAAAAAGGGTCATGCTAAACAAAAGCATGGCCCTTTTAGTTTTATGGCAATAGTTCCACACTAAAAGCCACAATTTATGAATGCAATTTCTATCTGGGCGAGCCATAACACCAAAAAGGCTATCACATTTATCGTAATTATTGAATTTGCAAAGAATATTATTGGCTTCGATATTGGTAATAGTTTTTTAC
The DNA here is from genome assembly GCA_943368815.1 of Cyanobium sp. NIES-981. Lineage (GTDB taxonomy): Bacteria > Bacteroidota > Bacteroidia > Cytophagales > Spirosomataceae > Emticicia. The sequence continues at coordinate 1,553 of CALRLS020000280.1, read as the reverse complement.
CTGCCATCTCCCCTGCTTTTATTGAACTAGCTGTATTAGCTATTGTTTTTCTTATCACATTTGTTCAGACAAATTACCAGCATCAGGCAAATACGCTCAGCAAAGAAGCACATCGCAAGCTTCGACTCAAAAGCACAGCTATTATATTTTTAAGCAGCCTTTTCTTGTCAATACTTTTAGGCAGTCATTTTAAAGGACTGGCTTATTCTATCAATAGTGTATTTGCAGCTAATGCTTCCGTGGCAATTTCAGCAGATAGTGTTCAGACTTCGGCAACGAATGAGGTAAAAGCAAAGAAGCAGATGGCAAAGCACAAATTCAGCCTTTTCTCTAAGAAAACTACAGAAGATGACCCATACAGCAATCGGCGTATTGGCTATGTTCTGCTATTTGTATTGAGCATAGCATTGAGTTATTTTGGCTTATATCTTTCTTGTGGCCTGGCTTGCAGCGGCTATGGAGTGCTGACGGTTCTGCTTTTATTAATTACTCTTGGTGTATTTGCAGGAGGAGTCTACTTTCTTATAAAAGCCTTTAGCAAAAAGGTGCGACCTTTTTCTATCATGAGTAAAGAAGAAAAGAAAAAAGAACGGAAGAAATTCTTTACTCTTTGGGGAGTACTCACAGCAATTGCAGGCTTATTTATCTTGATTACAGGCCTTTCGAATAGCTAATTGTTAAAGAATCCTATCCTTGCTAATAAAAAGGATAGGATTCTTTAAATTATGCTAAATCATATCTTAAAATCCTGCCGCATGTCCATCCTTGCGTGGGTCTGATGCGCCTGTAAAAGTTTTGCGTTCCGGGTCATAACGGATAGCCTGATAGCCTCCGTACATACCTAATATATAACCTACTTTATGTCCTTTCTGCATTAATCCCCTGATAGTCTCATAAGGTATCCCTGATTCCATCGTAATCATTCCGCCATCCGTCATTTTTTCTCCGGTCGGTTCAGACGAACCTTCATGATTCAGACGTGGAACATCTCCGGCTTCCTGCAGATTCATGCCGAAGTCTATCACATTCATTACCATCTGTACATGTCCCTGAGGTTGAAAAGCACCACCCATTACCCCAAAACTCATATAAGGCTTGCCGTCTTTCGTAATAAATGCAGGAATAATGGTATGGAACGGACGTTTATGCGGCGCATAAGTATTGTTTTCACCTTCGGTCAGGCTATACATTTCACCTCTATCCTGAAACATAAATCCTAAGCCATCGGCCATCATACCCGAGCCAAAGCCTCTGTAATTACTCTGAATCAAAGCCACCATATTGCCTTCCTTATCGGCTACTGTCAGAAAAATCGTATCTCCATCTTTCAGGGCTGGATTCCCCGCATCGTAGCGGATGGCGGCTTTATTCGGGTCAATCAGTGTACGTCTTTCGGCTGCATATTCTTTCGAAATCAATTGCTTTGTTGGAATTTTAGCATATTCAGGGTCGGCATAGTATTTCGCACGGTCTTCAAACGCCAGTTTCTTGGCTTCGGTAAACAAATGTACGTGTTCAGTACTGCCATAAGGTATTTTTGAAAAATCGTAACC
>CALRLS020000279.1:0-7120 GCA_943368815.1 Cyanobium sp. NIES-981 | reverse complement strand
GGATATTCCTATCGGAACGGTACGGTCGAGGTTGCATAGAGCAAGAAATTTGTTGAAAGAAAAGCTGAAAAGTTATGCCTCATCAATGGGTTATAAAACAGATGAAATGGCAGAACAGGATTAAGTAAGCTACCGGTCTTCAGGAGACTTTAAAAAAGAAAATATTTTACTAACGATAAATGCACATGGTTGATAAACCAGGGGCATCATTTAAAAACATAATAGGGAGTAGATTGAGGTCCCCTAAACATTATACCAATGAAAGAAAGGTGTGAAAATCATCAAAAGTGTATGCAGATGATACAGGCTGTACTTGATGGATCGGCATCTGCCGCTGAGGTAGAACATTTTAAGATGCATATGGACGATTGTCTGCCGTGTATAGAGGGTTATAAACTGGAGAAAAGCATCAAAGATGCACTTCAGGTGAAAATGGAGAAAAAATGCTGTCCGCAGTCAACAGTAGTAGATATAAGAGCAAAAATCGGGATTGGATTGTTGATATTAGGATTCGTATTTGTAGAAGTAAAATTGTATCATTTGTTGTTTAGTTGTTGATTTCACTATCTTTGCAGAATATTCAGCCATCAAGCTTTTAAACTTGGTGGCTTTTTTAATAAATTATTGCAGCTACCAGCCTTGTTCAGACAAGGTATAAATCACTTTCAATGAAAGGTAAAGCCATCATTTTTTGCGCTCCCTCAGGTTCAGGAAAAACAACCATAGTTAAGCATCTGCTTGATAAATATTCAAATCTTGGGTTTTCAATTTCGGCTTGCACCCGTGATAAACGCGGCAGGAATGAAGAAAACGGAAAAGATTATTACTTTCTGGATATTCACGATTTTAAAGAAAGAATTGATGCCGACCAGTTTATTGAGTGGGAAGAAGTATATCCGGGTGCTTATTATGGTACCTTAAAATCGGAGATTGAAAGGATGTGGGCAGAAGGAAAAAACGTAATTTTTGATGTGGACGTGAAAGGGGGGTTGAATCTGAAAAAATATTTTGGCGATGATGCGCTTGCTATTTACGTGAAAGTGCCTTCAATGGAAGAACTTGAAAGGCGATTGAGAAACAGAGGTACCGATAGCGAAGACAGTATTTCAAGGCGCTTGTATAAAATGAAATTTGAAATGGAGTTTCAGACCAGATTCGATGTGATTTTGCAGAATGATGATATCGAAACATCGTGGAAAAAAGCAGAGGAATTGTATGAGAGCTTTGTGAAAGATGAATTGAAGATTGAGAAGAAGCCGCTGGAGGTTTAATTGAATTAAAGCCAGCGTGGCACGCTTATACTCGGACGAATATGAGCGTGCCACGCTTATTTTGGGATAGTCCAGATGATAGGCAATGAGAACCTATCTATAAATTATTGCCTAATAGATTATTCACTGAGCGACTAAGCGTTCCACGGTCGTTCTATGACGAGTATAACCGCGGCACGCAGATTTCCTATCAATGTAAGAAATGTCTTACGCCTGTTAATACCATTGCTACACCGTTTTTATTACAATAATCAATAGAATCCTGGTCACGGATTGAGCCTCCCGGTTGAACTACTACATTAATGCCTGCTTCATGCGCAATTTCTACACAATCAGGGAAAGGGAAGAAGGCTTCTGAGGCCATTGCTGCCCCTTTCAAATCAAAACCGAATGTATTGGCTTTTTCAATGGCTTGTTTCAAAGCATCTACACGTGAGGTCTGACCTACACCACAGGCTAATAATTGACCGTCTTTAGCCAGCACCACATTATTTGATTTCAGGTGTTTACAGATTTTGAGTGCAAACTCAAGCGCTTTTATTTCTTCTTCGGTTGGCGCTTTTTCGGTCGCTACTTTAAAGTCTTTGGCCGTTTCAATGGCATTGTCTTTATCCTGTTCCAACACACCATTCAATAGTGTGCGGAATTGTTTCTTGCTTACCTCAACCGGTTTTCTGATTAATAAGCGACGGTCTTTTTTCTTTTTCAATATTGCCAAGGCATCTTCATCAAAAGATGGGGCAATCAATATCTCAAAAAACAATTTATGTAATTCTTCGGCTGTTGCCAGATCAACATTGGCATTGGTAATAATCACACCACCGAAGGCCGATACAGGGTCACAAGCCAATGCATTTACATAAGCTTCTTTCACTGTTGGTGCAGATGCTACACCACAGGCGTTGTTGTGTTTGATGATAACAAAAGATGTTTCTTCAAACTCATCAATCAATCGCACACAGGCTTCTACATCCATCAGGTTGTTATAGGATAACTCTTTGCCATGAATCTGCTCAAACATCTGGTCTAAATCACCATAGAAGGTTGCAGCCTGATGAGGGTTTTCGCCATAACGAAGTGGTTTTTGCGGCAAAGCTGCAAAATTCTGTGTTTTAACATATACATCACCGCTGAAATAGGCGTGGATGGCTGTATCGTATTGAGAACTCATACCGAAGCCTTCCATTGCATAGCGGCGGCGGTCTTCCAAGTCAGTTGCACAGCCTTTGCTTTGAAGAATGTCGAATACATCATCATATTGCTCGCGGGATGATACAATCAATACATCGTTAAAGTTTTTAGCCGCTCCGCGTATCAATGATATACCGCCGATGTCTATTTTCTCAATAATATCTTCTTCGCTTGCTCCTGAGGCTACAGTTTCTTTGAAAGGGTATAAATCTACAATCACTAAATCTATAGACGGAATTTCGAACTGAGCGGCAGTCTGAATATCTCCTTCATTGTCTCTACGGTACAATATTCCACCGAAAACTTTTGGGTGAAGTGTCTTAACACGTCCGCCAAAGATAGACGGATAAGAGGTCAGGTCTTCTACTGCTGTTACAGGAATTCCAAGGTCTTCAATGAAACTTTGGGTGCCACCTGTTGAGAAAATCTGCACATTGTTTTCATGAAGAAGTTTAACTATTTTATCTAAGCCGTCTTTGTAATAAACCGAAATAAGAGCCGATTGAATCTTCTTAGCCATTTTGGAATGATTTTTGCAATGTATTGTAGGTAAATCTAAAGGTCTTGTGCCAAACCGATTAAGTGCCTGACAAAAAACGAAAGTGCAAAATTAGTGCTTTTTTGTAATACGACAGCATTTTTCAGAAAACATTAGAAAATAGTCTTTATTCGCCAGAGAATGAGGGTTTTCAGAGGTTTTAACAACAAGGTGGTGAGGTATTTCCTGAGAATTATTTCTCAGAAAAATACAAATTTTAATCAGGAAATATTTTGCGTAAAGTAGTGGAGGACTAAATATCCTCGCTACTGAGCGTCTCTATACTGAATGCAAGTTTCCGAAAGGGGGCTTGCATATCTTTTTATAAGGGGGGTAAACAATATTTTTTTTTCACATTCTCGGTTTCCACGTAATTTCTTCACTGCCTGATTCCTGTGTCATTTTACGGGAGAGTACAAATAAATAATCAGATAAGCGATTCAGGTATTTAATAACCATCGGATTTACCTCTTCTTCTTCTGACAGGCGAATCACTAAACGTTCGGCTCTGCGGCAGACGGTTCGGGCAAGATGTGCAAACGAAACAGACTGATTCCCACCCGGTAATACAAAAGCGCATAGGGTAGGGAGTGCTGTATCCATTTTATCCATTTCGTTTTCGAGCAGGCTAATATCTTCTTCTTCTAAACTTGGCACAGGCTTCTTTCGAACCTGCTCCGGTTCCGAAGCCAGGTCAGCGCCGATTGTAAAGAGCCTGTCCTGGATTTCTTTTAATAAGTCCCGACGTGATTCATTAATGGGCTGGTCTCTAACAAGGCCTATCCATGAATTAAGTTCATCTACAGTGCCGTAAGACTCAATCTTCATATCGCCTTTACTGACTCGTCTGCCACCTACGAGGGCTGTAGTACCCTTATCGCCTGTTTTGGTATATATTTTCATCTATTTTCCTGCTAAAAAATCCTTATAGGTGCTACATTCCTTAATCAACTGCTCTTCGTAGTTGGTTTGTTGATATTTTGTTTTCAACAAATTGAAATAAGTAGCGTATTTTTCTTTTCTTAAATTTTCCAGCGTTTTTGCAATCTCAGCTTCCTTTTTCTCTCTTTCTCCGTCAGGGAGTGAGTAAAGGCCGTCATACATTGTGCTATAAGCCAATTCATATCTTATTTTCTGACACACTGAGGCTAAATAACAAGCCTTGGCCGCAGTTTCGGCATTAGGCGCTACATTCATGGCTTTGTCGAAATAATACAGTGCTTTTTCAGAGGTATAATAATCGTCTGTTTCGTTTTTTTGCTCGCTTCCACTCCAGGCTCTGCGAAGCAGAATCCAGCTATTGCCAAAGTAGCTAATATTATAGCTACCACAGCCAAGGAGTACCCAGCTTTCGTAATCTTTAGGATTTTTGCTTACTTTTTCCTGCAATTCCGCCATTCGCAAGGCAAAAGACATGGGCGTAACCGTCTCCTTGGGATTGGCCTCTCCTTGTCCATTCAGATGAAAAGGATTAACGTCCAGATAAGTTTTATAAGGTTCTGCTTCCCAAGCATCCGGCGAAATGTGCTTCCATGCATCTGCGGCTTTGGCATATTGGTGTTCGGCTAGTGCTCTTCTTCCCAAAACAGTATAGAGATAATTATTATCCAAGCCGCTAAGTTTGATTAATCGGGTATCAAAATCTGTGTGGTTGTTTTTAGCAAAATAATTAAGGGCATAATTGATAGTTGCTGATGAAGTAGAATCTTCAATGGCATACTGGTCCGAACTACTCATGAAGTTTGCCGTCTCTATCCAGCCATCCTGTTTTCTGGAATAGCCCAATTGGTAAGATGTTAATAAGGATACTAAAAAACCTTTTGCTTTAGCTTCCGGCGATGCTTTTAGATCAATATTGTCTTCTTTTTTGCCAAAACATGAGGCAAACCAGCCTAATGACTTAGTTTCCTTTATCGGTTTTGCATTCTTCCGTGGCCTCAATTCTCCTCCCTCTGAAAAATCATTTGTCGAGCTTATACCATAATATTTCGCTGCTAAAATCTTGCAGGCTGTATTAAAATTATTAGCTGTCCGGAAATTATCAGAGCGTGCAAATCTTTCTAATAGTGGTATTATCTTCTTTTCCATTTCGGGAGTAACTACAGGCGACTCACTTACTGCCAGTATCATTTCCTGCATGGCTATCTGGTCTTGTACACCTTTATCGCTGGTCTGGATGGCCTTTGCTTTTTGTAGTAATTCATTCGCTTTTGGATAGTCCTGAGCAATGAATGTGAGATATGCAGCAGCAGTATACCAGAATGGAGACTTTTTCAAAGCCGGATTCTCGGCAGATTCAAGAGAAAAGTCCAGAAGTTTTGTGAAATAATCAGGGGCATCCTTTTTAAGATTCTGTTTTTTTGTAGAATCCATGCTCCAGTAAGAATACTTTAAGTCTTCCCAGTTTGTGTAGAAAAATTCTTCGTTTTTATTAATTTCTCTGGCCATTACAAATTCAAGTAATGGATGATTAATATCTAAATCACGTATCTGCTCCAGCATAGACAGTCCATCCTGAAAAGGCAAAACGGCAGTTGAAGCCAGCACATTGGCTTTTTCGGTATCATTCCTGCATAGTTTCAGGGCTTCATCTTTTAGTTTAGGCAAATAAATTCTCAAAGATATATTGGCAGTCATACGGCGTGTAGGGGCTGTAACAAAGAGCTGGCAAAAATGATAATATGCCTGTGTTGAATCTCCGGTATGCATATATGCTCCGGCCAGTCGTGAGCGTGCCCAATCACTTATAAATGTTTTTTGCGAAAGAGGTTCCACTAATGTCTTGTACAAGTCAATACTTTTCTGTGGCTTGTTACCCATATCGGCTAGTTTTACTGCCTGATATGCCCATCGCTCTTTTAAGAAAATGTCTTTCGTTTGTGCGTATTTTGTCTGAGCAAGTTTCAGCCAGTCTTCATAATGATTAGATGTTGTATCATATCCGGCTCCGGTATCGGCAGACTCTATTTTTCTGGCTAATTCGAGATATTCAGCAGCTTCTGCCTTGCCTTTTTGATTCAGCGCTTTCGTTAACCCTGAAATATCCTTGCTGTTGGCTTTTGTGTAGAGTTCATCAGTTACTATATTTTCAGAAACTCCGGCATAGTTTGCCCATGCTTCGGTATTTTCCAGCTGATCTGCGGGAATAATTTCTACAAGCTCGCTATAGTCGTCTTGATCATATAAAAACTGTGAAGTAAAATTATATTTATGAAATTCTACTTCATTAGCGGCACTTTCAGGTGCGAAAAAGCTCTTGAATTCGTCATAATCAAATGGCATCGGGCCACAGGCCATGAGCAATAAAATGATGATTGATTTAGTGCGGTAACTCAAATGAAAGAAAGACTTGGCGGATTTGCTCATGGTTATAATGAGATGTGATTTTTGGGTCTAAATAATAGAATGCAAATGTAAGTTTTTGTGAGGATATTTGCCTACTCAAAGCCCTTGAACCTTTTAAAAGTTCTTCATAATTAACAGCCTCCGCGCGAATCATATCGCCTTTGCGAAGCGATATGCCAAAGGCCTGTACATCGTGCTGTACAAAGTATTTATTGTCTTCTTTTTTCAGGAATTCCTGCACGTTCAAAGTTCCATCATCTAAATGATTAATGACAGTCATAAAACGATTACCCCGGTAAAAAACAGCCCACCTGAACAAGGGGAATACTACATCTAATGCCAGGGGATATTTGCCGAGGGTAGCAGTATATTGCGAAGCCGCATCGAGGTCGTAGATAGAGTTTTTAATCTGTGGCTTTTTCCAGTCTGACATATTATAAAACATCAGCATGCCTCTGTCGACGGGCGGGATGCCTGTTTTATGTGCAAACTTTATCTGGTGTAACCGGATAGTGGCAGAGAGTGTTTTACCTTCACAGTATTTCCGGTACAAATCAAGAAATTTGAAATACCTGGCTCTTGTACTGATTGTCCAGTCACAATCAAACTGAATTTCGGCATAAGGTTTATTCTGCCATATTTTTTTTAATTCACTACTTACAAAATCTGTAAAATCGCCCAAATGAGAATCAGGTATTTGTCTGAGGGTTTGATTGGTTATAAAAATGACCGGAACGAGCGTCAGATTTACAGGTACAGCATCTTTAAAAATCAC
>CALRLS020000278.1:0-7139 GCA_943368815.1 Cyanobium sp. NIES-981 | reverse complement strand
CTGTCCCCAACGTTTTTCGGTATGCTCGCCTCTTGAGTCGAACGAAACTTTTACCTCTACTTTATCTGTATTCAAATGCTGGCTATCAATCGTATCTTTGACTTTCTTTACGCCTGGTATCATCGCTGCTCCTTCTTTCCCACCACCATATAAATAAATTCTGCTATTTATAGGGCTAAAGAACTCGGCTATATCAAAATATATTTTGCTTGATACCCATAATGAAGGGGAAAAAATCATCAAACGACCAATCGTTTCAGGATACATCAAGCCGGCATATAAACTGATTAAGCCCCCCATAGAGCTACCACCAATACCTGTGAACTGTGCTTCAGGCCTGGTTCTGTAATTAGCATCAATATATGGTTTCAGGGTACGCACTATAAAATTGGCATATTTCATCCCCATGCCTTTGCCTTTTTTCTCAACCGAATAAGGAGAATACTCTTTGAAACGATCCTTATCTCCATGATTAATCGTTACTATGATTACTTCGCCTTTGTTTTGTTTTGCTAACAAAGACAAACGTTTGTCTATTTCCCAGTTACCGTAACTTGAACCTTCACCAAAAAGATTCTGTCCGTCCTGCATATACAAAACCGGATAGTGTTTGTCAGTATTCTGTGCATAATCATGTGGCAATAGAATGTGAATAGTACGGTTCGTACCTAATTGAGGAATACTAAAGTTTTCAGATACCAATTGTATCTCAGGCATTAGCTTTGCGATAGAAGCCGTAGAGCCATCCTGCCGCCAATAAGGCACAAAATCCCTGACACTCCCTTGTTTTTTGGCAACCACACGGTTCGAGGGTGTATTTCCATACGAATCCAGTTCAACAAAATCCCAACCTCCTCTTGTGTACTTATATTCAATTGTATCAGGCAGATTCTTCTCGGGCGGAAAACTAAACTTATATTTACCTTTACTCACCTTTTCCATTTCAAACTCTGTTAAATCCGGGTACCAATCACAAAAATTTCCGGATAAGTAAACAGGTCTTTCATCATCTACTGGGGTTGCTAACTCTAAACTTAATAGTGTACGATTACTCATTTTATCACTCTTTGTATCCTAAATAACCATCAAACATACGTAAGAAAACTTTGTTTTGTGTATTTGAGTTCAAAAAAACAGCTTTTTTAATCTGTCAACTGACTGAAAATCAAATACTTGTGTGGATATTGAAAATACGTTTTTCTCAGGTAATCCTATCTCTGATAGGGTTTTTTGAACAAAATACGATTCTGAAAGCTAAAAAAACTATACCAGCGCCTCCCATAAAATTTCTACCGGGTGTAGCGCCGTTCTACCTGTTCCGTCATGTATCTGATGACGACAACTTGTGCCTGGAGCGGCAATAATTACCTCTTCCGGCTGTTTTCTTACAGTCGGGAAAAGTACTAATTCACCGATTTTCATCGATATATCAAAATGCTCCTGTTCATAGCCAAAAGAACCTGCCATACCACAACAACCTGATGGAATCAGATGTACTTCATAATTAGCCGGGAACGACAGCATCTTTTTTGTTGGTGTCAAAGAGGCAACTGCTTTTTGCTGGCAATGGCCGTGCAATTTTATCAGTTTTTTCTCTTCCGTAAAGCTTTTTTTACTGATATTCCCCTTATCTATTTCACGGGCAATAAACTCATCAACCATCAGGGCATTTTTTGCTAATGCTTTAGCATGAGAAACCAGTTCATCAGCCACTAAATCGGGATATTCGTCTCTGAAAGTCAGAATGGCTGAGGGCTCAATGCCAATCAAGGGTGTATTTTCATCGATGATGTCTTTAAGAAGACTTACATTTTTATCAGCCAGTTTCTGTGCGTCTTTCAGCATACCTTTCGATAAGTAGGCCCTGCCTGCATCCACATGGTTTGGTATAATGACCTGATAACCCAACTTTTGTAACAGAAAAATGGTCTTTTTCCCAATCTCAACATCATTAAAGTTGGTAAACTCATCACAAAACAGGTATACCTTTTTATCCGCATGGGTATCGACCGTTTTCGCTATATGTTTATCATACCATTTCTTCAATGTATCCTTTTGCAGGAGAGGCATAGTACGTTCAGGGTGAAACCCTACTATCCTGTTAGCTATTTTACGCAGGGGTGCATTATCAAAAATAAGGTTATATGCCCAGGGTACATAAGAGGCAATTGTACTCATTTTTGAGTAATTACCTACCAGCCACGAGCGGACAGGCACCCCATGTTCTTCGTTATAATGCTGCAAAAACTCCATTTTGAGTTTAGCCACATCCACATTCGATGGACATTCTGATTTACAACCTTTGCATACCAGACATAAATCCATTACTTCTTTTACCTCCTTACTGTCAAAGCGATTCAGTTTATCCGATTTTGTCAGTACTTCTCTCAGAATATTGGCTCTGGCACGTGTAGTATCTTTTTCGTTGCGGGTAGCCATATAACTAGGGCACATGGTTCCACCGCTTAACTCCGTTTTACGACAATCACCTGAGCCATTGCATTGCTCGGCATGTTGCAGAATATCCTGATTATGGAATTTGAATACCGTTTTAAATTCCGGTGTCTGCTGCCCTGCTTCATAGCGCAGAAACTTATCCATTGGTGGGGTATCTACAATCTTATTAGGGTTGAAGATATTCTGCGGATCCCATACCTGTTTTAACTCCTTGATTAAATCATAGTTCTTATCACCAATCTGCTGACGGATAAATTCTCCTCTCAAACGGCCATCACCATGCTCACCTGATAGTGAGCCTTTATATTTTTTAACAAGGGTCGAAATCTCTTCTGCTATTAGTCTGAACTGCTTGTGCCCCTCTTCCGTTTTCAGGTTGATAATCGGGCGAAGATGTATTTCTCCGGAACCTGCATGGGCATAATGCACTGCCGACATGCCATTTTCTGCCAATACCTTATTGAAATCAATAATGAACGCAGGCAGGTCGTTTACATCTACAGCGGTATCTTCAATAACGGCCACTGCCTTTTCATCTCCGGGTAGATTTGACAATAAGCCCAATCCCGCTTTTCGCAATGTCCATATCTTCTTGGTATCGTCCCCGAATAGTACCGGAAAATGATAACCCAAACCACTGGCCCGCATTTCAGCTTCCATTTCTATGGCTAACTGCTGAATCTCTTCTATATTATCACGGGCAAGCTCCACTACCAATATGGCTCCCGGGTCGCCCTGCACAAAGAAACGGTTCAGCATCTGCTCCTTGTTTTCTTTGGTACACTCTAATATATAATGGTCTATCAGTTCAACTGCCGAGGGCTTGTATTTTAGCGCAATCAGGTTGGCTCTCAATGATTCATCAATTGAATTAAAATGTACGCATACAAGGCCTATAAAACGTGGAGGGAGCGGATTAACATGTATCTTTATTTCAGTCAGGAATATCAACGTTCCTTCTGAACCTGCTATCAGTTTGCAGAAATTGAACGGCGCTTGTGTATCATTTGTAAATACCTCTGTTTCCAGTAATTCATCAATAGCATAACCAGTATTTCTGCGCTCTATTGTTCTTTTAGGAAACTCCTTTCTGATTTCTTCCTGATTATTCGTATTGCTTAATACTTTATTGATATGCTGATACAGATGTGTTTCAAGACTATCAACGTTAGTCTGGCATTTTTTCTGAAATTCGGCTGTACTTAAATCTTTAAACTCCACATAGCTACCATCACTCAGATACCCTTTTAATGCAAGCAGGTGATTACGGGTTGAGCCGTATACTACCGAATTAGAGCCACAAGAATTATTACCTACCATACCACCAATCATGGCACGGTTGGCCGTTGAGGTTTCAGGGCCGAAAAACAAGCCATGCTCTTTCAGAAACATATTCAGTTCGTCACGCACTACCCCAGGCTGCACTCTTACCCAGCTTTCTTCTTTGTTGAGTTCCAGTATTTTAGTAAAGGTCCTCGAAACATCTACTACAATACCACTACCTACTACCTGCCCTGCGAGAGACGTACCGGCCGTACGGGGAATCAATGATGTATTATTTTCTCTGGCAAAAGATATTAATTTCTTTAAATCAGATTCATTTTTAGGGATAGCTACCGCCAGTGGCATTTCACGGTAAGCCGAAGCATCCGTAGCATAAAGCGTCCGCATGACTACGTCGTAATGGAGTTCTCCTTCTAAGTTACGGGCAAGCTGTTTCAGTTGGTCATCAAACATTCTCTGTCAATTCTAAATGGGTAGGTCTCCTAATCGTATTTATCAAACTTCAAAATTAGTCAATCTGCTGCTAACTTATTTAAGAGCTTGTTTAAAAATTATGATTCGACCTACAAAGCACATCTTTTTCAGCTATACTGCGTTGCATTTTTTCGATGTAGCTGCTGGCTACATCTGCAAAATGCGCCTTGTCTAGCTAAAAAACCTGCCCTTTTCGGTCAGAACAACAATCTTTAAACAAGCTCTAAAAGTGCAGAGGAATTTTAGTATTTCCCGAATATTACTAACAGCATGTTATCAGGCAGTCATTATTTTTTCTCTATGCTTCTGGCCCCATTTTTCCATCGAATTTAAAACATCATCCAGCGTTTCGCTATAGGGTGTCAGGGCGTATTCTACCGTAATAGGCTTGGTATTGCAAACCGTACGGCTTACCAGTCCATTCATTTCCATTTCCTGCAGTTCTTTCGACAAAATTCTTGGCGAAATATCCGCCTCTCTTGATAATTCACGGAATCGCTTCTTACCATTTCTTAAAACAGTAAGTAGCACCAGTTTCCATTTACCGCCCACTACATCTAATGTATCTCTAACGGCCAGTCTCGCTTTTCTGCAAGATTCATCTGTATGTACCATATAGTATCCTTTTTGTAATCGCTATCCTTTTTGTAACAGATAACAAATGTATAGCATATATTTGAGAAATTTGCATCGGAATTAAAAATTTTAAAACAATGCCAAAGAAAATAAACAAAATCGCAGGGTGGGTACTCACCATTTTATTAGGGTTATTATTCGCAATAAGCGCTTTCATGAAACTTACACAGAATGAAGCCGCCATTACACAGGCTGCCTCTATGGGCTTTGATGCCAATACTTATCGCCTTATAGGAATAGTAGAATTAACAGCACTTGTTCTCTTCCTCATTCCACGTACGGGTATACTTGGCTCATTATTATTGATTGCATACATGGGTGGCGCCATTGCTACGCACCTACAGCATAGCCAGCCTATTGTTATGGCTGTTTCAGTACAGGCTTTAGTATGGATAGCTTTTGTTTTACGATATCCGACGGTTTTTCAACAGCTTTTCCCGGCTGTTCAAAGATTGAATAAACAAGAACAAAACTTTTAAAACAATGGAACAAAGAATCATAGAACATATCGCTACACTCCAGGGCCATCAGGGTTTCTTAGGGGAAGGCCACACGGCAAAAGCCGTAATTGACGGCAAGGATTTTATAAATACCGACCCTTTCATTCTATTAATGGATGACGCGCTGAACCTTCCGGGTGGCAAGCCTGTAGGAGGCGCACACCCCCATGCAGGTTTTGAGACAGTAACGCTTGTATTGCAAGGTGATGGGAAAGACTGGCATACAGGAAGTCTCGAATTAATGACTGCCGGAAAAGGCATCATTCACACAGAAGAAATTGCAGCCAAAACGAACATGCATATCTTACAGATGTGGTTGGCTTTACCTCCTGAAAAGCGATGGATAGAACCTTCATGGCAGCAAATTCTGCTGGAAGATGTACCCACACTTAAAACCGGTGAGGCCGAAATACGGGTATACAGTGGCAGCAGTAATGGACTCCATTCGCCGCTTAGAAATCATACGCTATTCACTCTTGTTGATTTTAAATTGGAAACAGGAGTCGGAGTAAAACAGGAGATTCCAGCGGCATATAATGGTTTTATTTATGTGTTGAAAGGGGAGGTTTCAGTTGGGGAAAGTATAATTAAAGAAGGACAAGTAGCCTGGCTGAATAAAGTCAGTGAGTCGGGTGAAAGTGAGATACTATTTAAAGCAGGTGAACAAGGCGCACGTTTTGTATTTTATGCTGCGCTGCCACATCGGGCATCAATAGTTAGTTACGGGCCTTTCATTGGCGATACCAACAAGGATATTCTACGATTATATAATGAATATCATGCAGGTAAAATGCCCCATCTCAATAATCTGCCACAAAGCAGTAAAACATGGCATCGGCAACTAAGTGAAGTTTAATAATCATCTATGAAATGAGAGCGCCGTTTCCGGCATTCTCATTTTTTTATAAAGCCTTTTAAAATCATATAACTAAATAGCGTCCCCCTTTTCCCACTTTATCAGATAATTTAAAAGCAAATCAGGCCTTATCAATTAGGTATGAAAGAATTCAATTTCTATTGTTAAATTTACAGGCTCTTTTATTCATCTGATGACAAAATCACTGCTTTATTGTGTAATTCTTGCTTCTCTGCTTTCGTGCCGGAATGCTTCGGAAGATTATTTATTCGAAACACTCGATGTTTCACAAACAGGTATCGATTTTACCAATAAGATTGAGGATACTCCGGAGATGAATATCATCAACTACCGCAACTTCTATAATGGTGCCGGAGTGGCTATTGGTGATGTAAACAATGATGGCTTTGCCGATGTTTATCTGACGGCAAATCAGGGTGAAAACAAATTATACCTCAATAAAGGCAATAAAAACGGAGAAACTTTTCAGTTTGAAGATATAACTAAGCAGGCAGGAGTAAACGGTACAAAAGCGTGGAGCACAGGTGTAACTTTTGCTGATGTAAACGGCGATGGCCTTTTAGATATCTACGTTTGCAACTCAGGCGAATTACATAATGATACCCGGGGAAATGAGTTATTCATTAATCAGGGCGTCGGACGGAATGGTATTCCGTCCTTCAAAGAAATGGCAAAAGAATACGGATTGTTTGATGGGGGGTATTCGACCCATGCTGCTTTTTTTGATTATGACCGTGATGGTGATTTAGATATGTACCTGCTCAATAATAGCTTTATACAGGTCAATAAACTGCAATACCAGAATCTGCGCAGCCAGAGAGACCCCTTTGGCGGACATAAGTTATTCAGAAACGATAACAATAAATTTATTGATGTAAGCGAGCAGGCTGGCATTTATGGTAGCTTAATCG
>CALRLS020000277.1:0-7175 GCA_943368815.1 Cyanobium sp. NIES-981 | reverse complement strand
TTAATCTCAATTCAGGTACAGGCGCAGGATTTACAATTGCACTACGACTTTCGTCATACGGTTGACCCCAAGTTGAATCCAAGAAATTTTCCGATGATTAGCTTTCAGTATTTTAAGCAAATTGATACTGTAGGTACCGGCTCATTTTTGTTTAAAGTACAAACCTTTCTGGACGGCGAAAAGCGCAATACCAATCAGGCATTTTTACAGGTTTCTCAGTCCTTACGTTTCTGGAAACCTAAAGTATATTTATCGCTTAATTATAGCGGTGGCTTAGGTGTAGCTACACCTTCTTTTGGCTATTATCTGCAAAACTCTTTTGGGTTGGGAGTAGCCTATCCGTTTCAATGGAAAGGTGCCTGGTTAAGCGCTGCCGCCTTATATCGTTACAATGCCTTTCAGAAAGGTAGTCATGACCCGCAATTTACTTTTTATTTTGGCAGGGGTTTTCTGAACTATAAAATATTTGCAGAAGGCAGCATTGTAGCATGGACAGAAAACCGGGACCAGGGCATTGAATATACCAAAGGCCGGACCGGAAAGAAATTTGCTTTTTTCGGCGACCCACAAATCTGGTTTACTATTAAAAAAGGTTTGTCTGTTGGTTCAAGGGTAAGTTTATATTATCATTTGCTGACCGATAGAAATGCGATTCAGGCGTATCCGACTATTGGGACGAGGTATAAGTTTTAAGATTGTATCATTTACAACAAGCCATTAATCACATCCTCAGCATATCCGGCGCTGGTAGTCATTCCCTTGCCGCCGATACCTGTACGGATATGTATATTCGGGCTGACATCATGTTCAAAAATATCATCAGGGTGCTGGGCATAGAAACCAGCCCATGAGCGTGCAATTTTGCTTACCGGAAAATGCATGATGCGCTCTGCTTCTTTCAGCATTAAGTCGTTGATATAGGTTTTGGTATCAAAGCCTAATTCATCTGTATGACCAACGGGAGCATACTCGTGCGAATCGCCGATGATGATTGAACCATCAATTGCCTGTTTGAACAGGATATGAATACCCCATTTTTTTAATTCAGAATAATGGTCAGGTGTAGTGATATTTTTAAAGGAAGGGCATTGCTCAAAAGACTCATATCTGCGGATAGAAAGCCCTGTGAGGATATTTCCTTTGAGCGAGACATTGGTCATCGGCACAGTCTGTAGCATCTGCAATTTGCTTACAATCATTCCACTTTGTGCATATACCTCAGGGAATAGCAGATTGAATACGTAGCCGCTGCAAATAATGGCTTTATCGGCTGTGAATTTTGTATTACCACTTGTTGTAATAGTTACTCCGCCTGAATTTTCAGTGCAATCAATAACACTGGTATTTGTCAGATAAGTAACATGTAACTGCTCTTGTAAGAATTGCAGTACTTTATGGATGAGCAGATTTGGTTCTACACTTACTTCGTTAGGGTAATAGATGGCTCCCCGAACGTAATCCTGTTTAAGTTCAGGATATAAATCCAGGCATTGTCTTTTCGAAAGCAGAATACAGTCGTAGTTCTGGCCTTGGTGTATATCATATAGTTCATTGGCCAGTTGCCACTCTGTTTCGTCGGATGCAAAATAGATTGTACCGTTTTTTCTGACAGATATATCGAACTGTTGCTGAATCTCTTTGTATATTTCAAGGCTTCGTCTGCCGTAATCAAACCATTTTCCTGCAGAGCCGGATGGTACGGCCTGCCCGAAATTACGGACAGTAGAGCTGACTGGAAAATTATCTTTCTCTATTATTAATACTTTCCTGCCTTTCTTAGCAGCATGGTAGGCATGAAAAGCTCCCATGATGCCGCTGCCTACTATAATGATGTCGTAGTGTTTCATTTATGCTTCGCTAAGAACGCCCAGGTTAATAATAATATCTTTTAATTCTTTCAGAGAATCTAATAAGCCATCATTACGCAAAATAGTTAATTGCTGACGGCTATGTGTGCCATTGACAACACCCAAAGACATACGACAACCGGCTCTCAGGCCCGATTTTAAATCTGAGGGGGTATCACCGATATTGATAACTTCGTAGGGATCAGTTATACCCATCAGTTTCATGGCTTTCTGAATCATATAAGGTTCCGGGCGGCCCTTTGTTACTTCATCGCTGGCAATAGAAACATCAATTATTGATTTGCCTGATGTGTTCACATAGTTATATTCAAGGCCGTTAAGCCAGCCCAATTTCTCTAATATAATATTGGTAACAACACGATAAAAACCGGTTGTTAAGGCTATTTTGATATTATTTTTACGCAAAAAATCAAATACTTCTAAACAACCCTCGGTTGGAAGCACCTCATTCTTACGGTAGTGGTCTTCCAGAATCATACGGAAATAGTCATACGAATAGAGTACGTTTTCATCATATTCAGGGTGGTCTTTGCCTGACTTCTCTTCCCAGAGCATTTTGAAAACCTCTATTTTTGAATAGCCTTGCAGGGCCAGAATCCGTTCTTCCGATACATTCAAACCTACATACTCACAAGCTTTGGCAAAGCAGGTTTCAACTTCTTTTTTATCCTGAACCGTAGTTCCGGCCATATCGAAAACGACTAATCTGATGGGATACATAAGGTTTTGTTTTTGACAAAAATAAAAGACTTGTTTTGAAAAAACATATTATGTTTTTGTTAAGCCCACCTGAAGAATAGTAAATATATGATTTAACCGGCCACATAAAAAACGGTCATTTTACATCTACTTTATTAAGTCATACATCTCCCGCATTTCCCTTTTCATAGTCTCGCATAATAATCTGTTTCTATGGCTTACATTAAGTTTGGGGAAATACTTCCCCAAAAATGAGCCAAAAACCAGTTTTCCCGGAATCGTTAATATTCATCCGGAAATTAGTTATCCACTCGTTAAATACTTGAATATTAGGGCCTTATGTATACGTCTATAGTGCTTGTCCGGCTTTTTATCTAATACAGGACTTATATTTTTATCTATAGAATAGCTGAAAGATTTCAGCCGATGTAACAAATTTTAAACTATTTATGCCTGCTACTGTCAATAAACCACAAATAAACACGATACGATTATGAAAAATGTACTAATTGTCTTCTCGCTCGTAGTAGCTACGATGGGATGTAATAACAGAGAAAATACGAAAGAAAAGATACAGGCAGCAAGACAAGCGGCCATTGACTCAGTGAACAGGGTAGTAGAGGTTGAACGCATGAAACAGGCTACTATTGACTCAATGAATCTTATAAGAGAAGAAGAAAAACTGGCAGAAGCTAAAAAAGCCTCAACCAGAACAAAAGAGACTGTTGTTTACAGAGATGGTTCTTCTAATGGTGGATATACCCCCGTTTCATACACACCGGCAAGCCCTGCTAAAAAGAAAATGAGCAATGCAGCCAAAGGAGCTTTAATTGGGGCAGGTGTGGGTGCTTTAACAGGAGTAGCCGTTGCTAAAGACAAGAAAGGTAAGGGTGCCTTGATTGGTGCAGGTGCAGGTGCTGCTGCAGGTGCCATTACTGGGGTAATTATTGATAAGCAAAAGAAGAAAAAACAGACCCAACCCAAAATCTATTATTAATTCACAACCGGATTATACACAGAAATCCCTTCCGGAAAAACTATCAAGTTTTTCCGGAAGGGATTTTTACTATTAAATCACTACAAAATCCAAAATGGTCAACAAAGTTTGCATTTATTTAACATTACTTACTATTGATAATAATCACTTCATATTCTCTTAATTATTAGTTTTTTCTTCGTATTGACCTTTGCACTTTTATTACAATACTGTATAATACGAGTGTCTGATGACCCGAACATTTACATTTCTTTTCCTGCTGTTTTCGTCAAAGTTATTTGCACATAATCTTAAGGGAATCATTACAGATAAATCTACCGGCGAAACGCTGATTGGTGCTTCCGTCAAATTATTGAATCAGCCATATTATGCCGTTTCTGGTTTAGATGGTTCATTTCTTATAAAAAATGTACCGGAGGGTGAATACCAGCTACAGGTTACATATGTTTCTTACCAGACTTCTGTAATAAAGGTTGTAATTAATCAGGCTGAAGTAATTGTTAATATAGCCTTGGAAGAAGACAGTAAGCAAATGTTAAGCGAAGTGGTGGTAACTGCCACGGCAGATAAATCTACCGAACAGGTAGCAAGGCAGATTGAACGGAATTCTAATCAGTTGATGAATATTGTTTCGGGCAAAGCCATTGAGATTTCTCCTGATTTAACCGTGGCTAATCTTATCCAACGTGTTTCAGGGGTATCTATTGAAAGAAACAGCAATGGTGACGGACAGTATGCTATATTAAGAGGAATGGACAAGCGATACAATTATACACTTGTGAATGGAGTGAAAATCCCGAGCCCTGATAATAAGTATCGCTATGTGCCTTTAGATATTTTTCCTTCTGAACTATTAGGGCGTTTAGAAGTAACCAAAACCCTGACTCCTGATTTAGAAGGGGATGCCATTGGTGGAGTAGTAAACATGGTAATGAAAGATGCACCGGACAATCCTGAATTGAGGGTAAACCTGGCAACCGGATACAATGAACTATTCCTTAATCGTGATTTTACTTCTTATTCAGCCAGAGGTATCAATTTTAAATCTCCTTACGAACAATCCGGAAAAGATTATAATGCAACACCTGCTAACTTCCCGAAGGCGCCTGTTCAATATACTTCTGCCAGACCATTGCCAAATCTGGTAGGTGGGTTTTCGGCCGGGAGCCGATTTTTGAACAAGCGTTTCGGGGCGATTGTTGCAGGGAGCTTTCAGAATACCTATCGTGGTAGCAATAGTCTTTTTTATTCTTCTACCGTGTATGATACCGAGCTAAGCTCTCGTCTTACGAGTTTATCAGATAGAAAGTATTCTGAGCAACAAGGACGCTATGGCATACATACCAAATTAGATTACAAACTCAACAACCGAAATAAATTCCAGTGGTATAATGCTTATCTGTATTTGTCGAATCAACAAGTAAGAGATACTAAAAAAACTGAATTTTCTTCAGGCGGTTATGACCCCGTTTTAGGAAATGCCGGATTATCATTTAGTACCCGTTCGCGACTGACAGTTCAACAAATCTTCAATAGTACATTGCAGGGGAGTCATGAATTAATGAAAGACCTTAGATTAAACTGGTCTGCAGTCTATTCTTTGGCTACTAATAAAGTTCCTGATAATACAAATATGGATCTGTTGGGGAAGAGAGAAAATTTTGTAGATACACGTACTTATCCTGAAGAGTATACGCGCCGTTGGGAGCATAACTCCGACCACGATATCAGCGCTTACCTGAATCTGATATATAAAATCAAAGATTTAGAATTGTCGACAGGGGGATTATACAGAAATAAACATCGTGATAATTTTTATAATAATTACGTGTTTAAGCCTACTAATCCTTTTGCGCTTTATGGAAAAGATTATCAGGAATACGCAGATATTGCCTGGAGCATACAGAACCCGAGAGGATCAGTTGCAAATGCACTTTCTTATAAAGCCTCAGAACAGACAATTGCCGAATATGCTATGGCAAAATGGCAATTGGCGCGGCTGCAATTAATAGGAGGGTTTCGTGTGGAACATACCAATCAGAGTTATGATATGCTTTTTCCTTTGGGTGAACTTAAACCATCTGGCGAGCAGATTTATACGGATTTATTGCCTGGTCTGAATTTAAAATACGAGATAAAGCCTAAACAATTTGTCAGAGCTTCTTACTTCCGGTCTATCAATCGTCCGGGTTTTTTTGAGATAGTACCAGGAAAAATTGTGAACGAAGAATTTCAGGAAAGAGGAAATCCGGACCTGAAACGTGCCATTGCCGATAACTTTGATATTCGTTATGAGTTGTTTCCTAATCCATCAGATCAGGTGATGTTAGGTCTATTCTACAAATACATCAAGGATCCTATTGAATATGCGCTGAGCGTTGATGCTACTCGTGGACAAGACGTATTTTACTCGCCGGGTAATTATGGTAATGCTACCAACTACGGCCTGGAGTTAGACCTGATTAAATACTTCCGGAAATTCGGTATCAAGGCTAATTACACATATACGAACTCGTCTATCACCACCCAAAAAATCATCAGAGAAAGAGACCAGAATGGTAATCTACACTCGAAGAATGTTGAGCAAACACGTCCACTATATGGTCAGTCAGCCCATGTAGCTAATGTTTCCTTGCTGTTTAAAGATACCAAAAAAGGATGGGATGCCCAACTGGCGGCTTCTTATACCGGAGAGCGCATAAATACTGTCTCACAATTCCTTAATAATGATTTATGGCAGGAGGCTTTCATCCAGATGGATGCTTCAATAGAAAGAACCATAGGGACTAAATGGGTGATTTATGCCAAAGCCAATAACTTATTGGATACGCCGATGCGTGTATTTATCAAAAATACCAATCCGCAGAATGCAGACATTTATCAGGACATAAACAGCAAGAATAAAACCCTGATTCGCGAAGATTATTACCAGAGAAGTTACCTGATAGGTTTACGATTGAAAATATAATATTTTATACTAATACAAAAACAGAAAAATGAAAAGAGTACTTTTTTTAATGATGCTTGCAGCAGCTTTAGTTACTAGTTGCGACAAAGACGACGTAAAAACTGATCCGCCTGTTACCAAACCGGACGAACTAAGTGTATCAGGTGAAGTGTCAGGAACCTGGAAGAAAGATGCGATTATTACTGTGAAAGGTGATGTAATTGTGCCTGCAGGTAAAAGCCTGATGATTGAATCGGGTGTGACCGTAATAATGGATACAACTGCTAAGCCTGAGTTTATCGTATTGGGTAACTTGTATTCTGTCGGTACAAAAGAAAAACCTGTGAAATTCACGGTGCCGGAAGCAGCCAGAACGGCGAAATATAATTTCGGACAATTGTGGGGTGGTATTTTGGCTGCTAAAACATCTACTGAAGTATTATTAGATAACACGATTCTTGAATACGGTGGTTCTACTACTACAGAGGCTTCTACTTCTGTGAAACAAGGTTTGTATAAAGCTAAAAGTGGTGAGCGTGTACCTGCCCTTTGGTTCTCAAATGTAACAGGTAAATTAGTTGTTCAGAACTCAACTATCCGTCATTTTGGTGAAGATGCTACTTATATTGAGGGTGGTAACGTTATCTTTGCTAACAATGTTTTC
>CALRLS020000276.1:0-7180 GCA_943368815.1 Cyanobium sp. NIES-981 | reverse complement strand
GGTGCGGCCTTCGACCGGTCGAAGGCACGAGCAAAGGAAAATATTAAGATTTCTTTTTCTTTGCCGGAGGTGTTGTTACAGCCGGGGCTACTGTTGGGATTTTTGCTTTCATTTCAGTAATAGCTTTTTCGATACCATCTTTGAAGAACGGATACACTCCGTCGCCTTCTCCTAAACTTTGTGCTTTTAAAGCAAAGCCCAACGCTTCTGATGGTTTTCCTAATTTATCAAGCAGTTGTGCTTTAATCCAGTTATTACGGAAGTTTTCACGTAATGCCAGAGATTTGTCAACCAAAGTCAATGCTTTGCTTAAATCCAGGTTTTTTGATAACATATATTCAGCCGCTTGTTGGTAAGCTGTTGAAGTCTCGTTGTTTTTCTGTACTAATGCAGTTTCAATAGCTGAAACATTATCTACTCCAATGGCCAGGGAAACTTTCGTTTTTTCCCATGAGATATTCAAAGTGGCTGCATCGTCTTTCAAATCAGAGAAATCAATCGTAAATGATTCAACCGTTGGTACATCCTGTGGACGTGCAGTTACTCTAAGCACATCGTTAGATTGGCTATAGCTCTGTTCGCTTACATTCAGGTCTTTGCTGAAAATGATTGTCCAGTTGGTTGAGGTAGGAATAGACATGATTGCGTATTTGCCGGCTTTAAGGACTTTGCCTTGCACAGTAATATCGCCCGATGTTTCGATTCTGGTTGCGCCATTCGCACCAGTACGATATACTTTATCGAAAGGAATGAGTTTTCCGAAAATTTCACGTCCTCTCAGCATTGGGCGAGAATAATCGATTGAAATTTTTGTAACACCAACTACCTGTGTAAGCGAAGCAGCCGGACTTGGAGCTGGCGCTACCTGAGCAAAAGTATAAGTTGCTGACAATAAACAACTTACAATGAAACTTGTAATTTTTTTCATTTAATTGTGATATTTCGTTGATTTAATAAACTAATTTTCGATGCAAATTACTAATAATTGTTGAAGTATGCACCGAAAAAAGATACTTGAATTACTGGATGCGCATGTTGGGCATGACCAGAACGAACAAGAAATGATTCAACAGACAATAGCGTTTGTAAATAACAATACAAATTGTTTTGATCGGGACTTGTTGATTGGGCATGTGACAGGCTCTGCCTGGATTTTAGATAAATCAGGGAGCTTTGTTTTGCTGACACACCACCGGAAACTAGGCAGATGGTTTCAACCGGGCGGACATTGTGATGGAGATAGTGATGTATTGGCGGTGGCATTAAAAGAAGCAGAGGAAGAAACAGGCGTGAGTGAGATTCAGACAATCAGTGAGAACATATTTGATATTGATATTCACCAGATTCCGGAGAGAAAAGGTATTCCGGCTCATTTACATTATGACGTACGCTTCCTTTTCAAGGCAGACAAAGATATACCCTTAATTGTAACAGAGGAATCAAATGATTTAGCATGGGTTGAATTAAGTAAAGTTGAGGAATTGAATAAAGAGGAATCGATGATGAGAATGGTTAGAAAAACCCTAAAAACTATATGAAAGTCACAGGATTTACGATAGTCCGGAATGCAATCAAATATGATTATCCTGCTGTGGAGGCTATTACTTCTGTTTTGCCTTTGTGCGATGAATTTGTGGTGGCGGTAGGACAATCAGATGATGCTACCCTGGCTTTGATTCAGTCGATTGATTCTGATAAAATCCGTATTATTGAAACCGTTTGGGACGATTCATTAAAAACAGGTGGCCGGGTTCTGGCTGTTGAAACAGATAAAGCCATTGCGGCTATCAGCGCTGATACGACCTGGGCATTTTATATACAGTGTGACGAAGTAGTGCATGAACAATATTATGAAGCCATCCGCCAGGCCATGCAGCAATATAAAAACGATCTGGCGGTTGAAGGCTTACTTTTTAAATACACGCATTTTTATGGCTCATATAAGTATGTAGCCGATTCAAGAAAATGGTATAGAAATGAAATAAGGATTATCAGACATACCCAACAAGTGGCCTCCTACCGTGATGCACAGGGTTTCCGGAAATTTGATAACACTAAACTGCAAGTAAAGCCGATTGAAGCCTATATTTATCATTATGGATGGGTAAAACCACCCAAGAAAATGGCAGAGAAAATCAGGGGTTTTATTGCTTTATGGCATACACCTGAGGAAATAGATAAGATTCAACCAGAAAATACAGACTTTGATTACTCAAAAATTGACTCCTTGAAAATTTTTACAGGAACGCACCCAAAAGTGATGCAAAAACGCATTGAAGACTCCACATATAATTTTGAATTTAATGTGGCAGAAAAAAAATATAGTCTCAAAAACAAAATACTGTTCTTTATAGAAAGTCTGACAGGCTGGCGGATTGGGGAGTATAAGAATTATAGAATAATTTAGTGATTTAGTGATTGAGTGATTGAGTGAGTTAGTGATTAATTACGAATGGTGAATTGCGAATTAGCGAATAAAATTCTGTAACATTCTAAATTGATTCGATAATTCTAATTCCTTGCTACTTTGGCTGTGAAGTTCAGGTTTTCTGCCGTAACTTTTAGAATATAATTACTTTGCCAATAATCAATCTTTGTTGGCAGACTTATATTTTTATCAGTTGTTGCCAATGACCAGATAACTTTGCCTGCCATATCTACTAATGTATATTCAAAATTCTTTCCGGCATCGTCTTTCAATACCCAGACTTTCATTGGGTCTGTCTGGCTATTGGCAGGGTTCGGGAATACAACAACCTCTTTGCCCTGTTTTTTAAGGCTGGCAATTAATTGCTCCAATTCTGCTATTTCATAAGCCTTATCAAAGTCGGGAATACCGTAGCCTACCCTTGTATCAGGGTTTTCGTATTGGCTGGCTGAACGAATAAGGTAATCTCTCACCTGCATATTGGTTAACTCCGGGAAAGCCTGCCAGAAACTGGCCGCAAAACCAGCCATTAATGGAGAAGAGAAGGAAGTGCCATTACTATTGCTAAACGAATTACCCGGTGTTCCAACCAGGGTACCTTGTCCTTGTGCAGCCAAATCAGGTTTAATTCTTCCGTCGCCTGAAGGACCATAAGAACTGAATGCGGCTACTGTCCGATTGCTTGCCACCGCTCCTACCGCAATAATTGAATCCGCATCAGCCGGAGTACCAACATATTTCCAGGTATCATTGCCTTCGTTTCCTGCCGAAGCTACTACCAATATCCCGGCCTGTGCTGCCCAATCGGCTGCTCTGGTAGCCAGAGCTTTGTCGCCATTCATATCTGAATACTTGTAATTCTGGGCAGGATTATCAAAAGTAGTATAACCCAAAGAAGTATTAATCACATCAACCCCAACACTATCTGCCATTTCAGCGCCAAAAAGCCAGTTGGCTTCTTCACGTCTGGTTTCAGAAAGCACATCTTCCGTACGTAATAATAAGTAACTCGCTTTATAGGCAGTACCTACTATTTTACCACTCTCAAAGGCCGCCATACATGATAGTACATTGGTACCATGTGAATGGTCATTATAGACATTCAATTCACGGTCTACAAAATCGAATGTGCCTACTATTCTTTTATCGGTAAATAAATCTTTGAAGAAACTCAACTGGTCAGCATTCTGAAAGCCTGAATCCAGTACACCAATCAGCATTCCTTCTCCCCTGAAACCTTTCTGATGCATTTTATCGGCACCCAGCATAGCCAATTGGGTTTGAGAAAAACCATTGTCTGTTTCTCCCTCCAATCCGAATTTGTTTCGTGCTGCATCTGCGTCACTTCCTCCCTTCGAACGTGCAGATTTGATATCTCCGGCACCTTCCAGGCCTTTCACAAACGGAAGTTTCAGTATTTTTTCTAAAGTAATTGGGTCTGTATCAATCAAAGCGGCATTCAGCCAGCGTGATTTATATAAAACCTTTGCACCTGTTTTAGTCAGTTCTGTCAGATAAGATGCATTGGGTGGTAAATCCCGCTCTGTAACGGCTATTTTTTGTTTGGCACGTCTTTGAATTGAACGGTCAGAAAGAAATTGCTTTGGATTTGAAACAGAATAGGTAGAACCTGCTTTGTCTTTAAACACAACCAGGTATTGGTTTTGAGCAAACGCCGACAATTGAAGCAATATGAGCAATAATACAAGTAAATTCTTATGCATAGATAATTCGGTAAATACTTCAAATATAACGATTTGGGAGCAGATTTGTTATCCTTAAATAAAAAATTGTGTCAAGCTTTGAGATTGACACAATTTAATTGTTGATACTTTAACCTCGGTATCAGAAAATATCATTTGCCTGTTTAAAACTCTTCAATATCCAGCCGCCCCCTACTACATCGTCGCCTTCATAGAAAACCGCTGCCTGTCCCGGTGCTATACCAGTTACAGGCTCGTGGAAGATAACTTTCATTTTTTCGCCTTCCTGTATAATCTGAGCAGGCGAACCTTCGTGTTTGTAGCGTACTTTGGTTACGGTTTCCAAAGGTCTGTCAATCAGGCTTTCGTATTTTTGCATCACCAGTTTCCCAACCATCATGCCGTCTTTTTCAAGGTCTTTTTCTTCACCCAGAATTACTTCGTTGGTATCCTTTCTGATTTCGGTTACAAACACAGGCCTTCCTAAAGCAATACCCAGGCCTTTTCTCTGTCCAATGGTATAAAACGGATAGCCTTCATGCTGGCCGACCACCTTGCCATCCTGCATTACAAAGTTTCCGCCTTTCACTCTTTCTTCCAGACCTTCTACCCTGCGTTTCAAAAAGCCTCTGTAATCGTTATCAGGCACAAAGCAAATTTCGTAAGACTCTGATTTATTTACCAAATCATAAAAACCTTTTTCAGTAGCCATTGCCCTGATTTCAGTTTTTTTCAGGTGTCCTAAAGGTAATTGGGTACGAGAAAGGCTTTCCTGTGATACTCCCCACAAAACATAGCTCTGGTCTTTCCAGGCATCCACTCCTTTAGAAATAATATGCCTGTCATTTTCTTTTCTGATATTGGCATAGTGCCCGGTTGCAATAAATTCGCAGTCGAGTTTATCTGCTCTGCGTAAAAGCGCATCCCATTTTATGTGCGTATTACATAATACACATGGGTTTGGCGTTCGTCCTTCCAGATACTCGCCTGTAAAATGGTCGATTACGTAATCGCCGAATTCGGCTCTGATGTCAAGTATATAATGTGGGAAGCCCAGACTAACGGCTATGTTGCGGGCATCGTTGATGGAATCAAGGCTGCAACAACCTGTTTCTTTTTTGTTTCCGCCTGATGAGGCATAATCCCATGTTTTCATGGTCATGCCTATCACTTCGTATCCTTGCTCATGAAGTAGAACAGCCGCAAGGGAGCTGTCAATGCCGCCACTCATGGCGACTAAAATTCGTCCGTGTTTACTCATTAGTTTAACTGTCGTAGATTCAAAGTCTACCGTTTTAGCGTATATCTAGAAGTTGTTTAAGTTAAATTTTATGAATCAAAATGCATTATTTTTCACTAAGACAAGGCGCTAAAACCGCAGTTTGGCAGAGCCAAATGAGGATTTTAGCAACGCAGTATTTGTGAAAAAGAATCATTTTGAACGAAACAAGATTAACTTAAACAGCTTCTTAATATATACCTCTGTGAATTAATATGCAAAATTAGTCAACAGAATTTGATTCTGAATAGTTCTGAACTAATTTTGAGGCTCTTTTCAATAATATTTCGGGCCTGGCACTAAAATCACTCGTTAAAGTAAGTAATATCACCAATTTATCTGATGCGCGCTATTGTGCAGGCATGGGCGTTGAACTCGTTGGTTTTGTGATGGATAAATTTTCTGATGATTATATGCCGCCCGAAAAACTGAAAGAAATTCAATCATGGCTGGTTGGTGTACAGATTGTGGGAGAAACACACTCGACTGATTATGATGAAATAGCCACGCTTCTGCAGACCTATGATGTAGATATACTTCAAATATCAGACCCTGCTTTATTACCTAAAATAAGCGCATTAGGCAAACCAATTATTTTGAAGCTGGATGCAGACAGCGCTTATCTGGAAGATTACCTGAAACTCTACAATGCTTTCGTTGCCTATTTTCTGATTGAAGGTCAGGAATTGACTGACTTCATATTATATCATTTGAAAGAATATGCCTTTGATAACCCTGTTATTCTGGGCTTCGGAATAAGTGCCGAAAATGTAATCAGGATTTTAGAGGAGACCTCCATCAAAGGTATTGCCTTAAAAGGCTCACATGAAGAACGTCCGGGCTCAAAAGATTATGACGAACTAAGTGAGATATTGGAGCTATTGGAGCTTGACTGACAGACTTTAAGTATTCTGCTATCCCGAAAATAAGCCTTTGCATATCAATTATTTCGTTTTCAATCAGCAAATAAGCTTATATTTGTTGAGTAAATAATTGAGTAAAACACCGTTTAAAAGGTATTCAGTGATGAAGGCCTGATAAATCGTCCTACAATTTTTCCCTTTGACATTAAAATTTTCCATTCATGTAGTTTGCTATACATAGTACCGTCTTTAGCCTATATCTTTGTTTCATCAATCACACAATAGTGGTTGAAATTAAATGAAACATACAAAAAATAATAAAAAAATGGAAAAGCGATTGTATAGAATCAAAAGTAGTAAAATGTTAGGTGGTGTGGCCGCCGGTTTTGCTGAGTATTTCAACATAGATGTAACCTTGGTTAGGGTATTGTTTGTGGTAGCAATTTTTGCTCCTATCCCTGCCATTATTCCTTACATCGTTTTGTGGGCTGTTATGCCAACAAAAGAGTCTGTGATGCCGAACAACAACACTATCATCATAAACTCATAAGTGACGAAATTTGAGGAGGATGATAGAGGCGTAAATTACTCAAAACATATAAACGGGGCAAACAGAAGTTTGCCCCAAAACAAATAAAAAAATGGAAAAGAAACTTTATCGAATCACAAAAAACCAGAAACTTGGAGGTGTTGCACAGGGATTAGCCGAGTATTTCACTTTAGATGTAACACTTATCCGGGTAATATTTGTACTGCTATTTTTCATCCGAATATAATTTTGTAATGTGTTAATAATCAATAATTTAAATACAGTTAATGAATTAAATTTTCATCCTCGTACTCGAAGTACAGCCCTGTGTGCTTAACTGTATTGTTAGCCAGTTTCATGAGCGGGGTAAAACCACCA
>CALRLS020000275.1:0-7191 GCA_943368815.1 Cyanobium sp. NIES-981 | reverse complement strand
GATTAGAAGTATTACAAATAATAATAGAAAATAACGGGAATAAGTATGAAGTAGAAACAACCGGGAAAATCAGCAATGTCAGAGATAGAAATAAAGCGTATCTGGCTGTTGGTAAAAAACTGGTAAATACTACTGATATACTTATGGCAGTCTGGGATGGACAGTCTGCCCAGGGTGAAGGTGGAACAGACGATATTGTTAATTACGCGATTAAGCAAGGGAAGATTATTAATATCATAAAAGCTCATAGATTAGACATGGAACAAAAAAGTATTTTTTACGATGTTTTTCAAAAGTATGATAATGCAGCTGTCCGTCAAAAAGGGAAATTGTACAATTTCTGGACGCAAGGGATTATTTTAGGTTGGTTGGCAGTATTCACTTTCGCCATCAGCGTGTCTTTTTATCATTATCTTGGCCATCACTTGAAAGGCCTCATACTGCCGATTCTTGAAGCGCTATTTGTATTCCTTTCTTTTATTTTTATTGGCATATTTGCCCGTAGAACTAAACGAAGATTTCTTTTAAACAGGCATTACGCTGAATATTTAAGGATACATATTTTAATGACAAATTGCGGATTTGTGATAGAACACAGGCATAAAGATCATCATGACTATCCAATGCCAAAAGATATAAAAGATTTAGAGTCAGAATATGTTCCTGAACAAACAATTGTTCAGGATATTGATATTTGTAAGACCAGATTGAAGGGCTTTATTGAAGACCAGAACAGATATAATTCAGTAATGGAATTTGGAAGGCATGAAAAAACTGAGGGTAAGCTTAAATCCAATCAAAAATTAATACGTTGGCTTTTTGCATTCATGGTGGCTGCAAAGTTGGTATTTGAACTAATGGAATATAAGGCTTGTCATTTTATAGAGGAACACGCTTATTTATTATCAATTAGCAAATTCTTTATTATTGTGATTCCGCCAACTTATGCGGCTATGGATTCTGAAGGATTGATTTATCTGAGTGATTTGGGGCGTAATATTGAGATTTCAGAAGTACTCAATAAAAAATACAATGATTTACAAAATAGAATAGTTTCTTGTCAGAATATTAAGGCATTGAAAGTATTGGCGAAAGAATTATATGATATATTCTGGCATGAACAAAACGATTGGTTAACAAGGTTTCATAATAAAGAAATTGAGCCAAGGGTGTAATTTTACCAGAAGTTAAAAACGTGAGAGGCTTATTGTTTTGGTTTCAGTAAGCCTCTCACAAATATAGATTCTTTGTTATCTCTGACTTTACTACTATTTTTCTTCTTGCAGACTATACTTACGCTTTGCAATCAGAAATCCCACGATATAAAAGAATATAAAATACGGAACCAGATGTCTGAAGCCCCAATCTTCTTTGTTAATGACCAACACAAGATCAAGTAAGCCAAGGGTCATTAACAATACAACTGCAATTACAAAGGCGAAAGCAAGGCCTTCCATGTGCATTTTGATATGGACTTTGTCCATAATTGAAAGAGCCCTTTGAAATTTATAAATAAATACGACGAAAGCAAGCATCGGAATAAGAGATAATAAAATGCCTGCTTCTTTCCCTAAGGTAAGTGTCTTGAGTGTGATTAAGCAAGCGGTATAGCTCAGTACCCATAAAACTGCATATATCCATACACGGTCTCTTAAACGTCTTTTTGGTTTGGTCGTCATTAATATTAGTTTTAGTTTTTCACAAAGGTAGCAGAAGGTTTTAAAGGGACAAGTATTATTGGGTTTTTGTAGACAAGTGACACAGGGCGACGATTGCGAGTGCATGAATTAAATAGAGCGTGGCGAAATGTGCCAAATCTGTCTTATGCGTGCCACGCCCTTTTACGGACGAGTATAGGCGTGACACGGAGAACTACTTCCACCTCCTGTTTATATAAGCGGCCTCCCAGAAATCGAATTCTAATCTTGAAGAAGCAATAAATGCCTCGGTCATTTTTTCCTGAATGGCCCTTGTGGTTTGTGAAGCGTTGTTGTCGCAGATGTTGATGGCAGATTTTACGGCAATACCAAATTCTTCTGAGGCATAGGTGCCAATCCATTTCTGGTAGGGGTTTGCGTTGCTATTCTGATGCTGATAAATATAATCGCCAACGGCTTTGTAAATCCAGAAGCACGGCAATATGGCTGCCATCCCGATCTCAACGGCTTCCAGGGCTACGGTGCTTTTCAGGAAATGCGTATAGTGGTGACAGGCAGGTTGTATACTGTCTTTATCAACTATACCGAAATCTTTGAAATAAGATTCATGTAGGGCGTTTTCTACAATAATAGTAGTCTCGGCAAAACGAAAGAAAGCCAGCATATCGGGTATATTGTTGGCCCGCGCACCGACTATGGCTAAAGCCCTGCCAAAATGCTCCAGATAGATAGAATCCTGCATGAGATAATACTGGAATTTCTCTAATGGCAAAGTGCCGGAGGTCAGTTCCTGAATAAAAGGCATTTGCAGGATAGACTCATAAATTGGCTCAATACTCAGCCATGCTTGTTCAGACCATTTCATTTTTAATCAGTTTTTGAGGATTGAAGAAGTGATTGAGGGGGCCATTGCCCTTGCCAATGGCAACATCTGCCCCATGTTTAATGGCCTGATGCACATAGGTTTGTCCGAGGGAAACGGCCTCTGATAAACTTTTACCCTGCGCCAGATATGCCGCAATAGCTGATGACAAAGTGCAACCCGAACCATGCGTATTATTGGTCCGGAATTTCTCAAACTCAAACGAATGTATCTGCCCTGCACCATCAAAATAAAGGGATGTGATTTTAGGCAAGTCGAGATGCCCACCCTTAAGCAGCACAGATTTACAGCCCAGACGCAGAATCTTTTCACCTGCTACATGCATATCGTCCAATGTATTGATAGGCATTTCGGCCAATATAGCGGCCTCGTCCATATTTGGGGTGATAAGGGCTGCTATCGGAAACAATTGCTCTATGATTGCCTGTATGGTGGCATCTTCTATCAGTTTATGTCCACTGGTGGCAACCATCACAGGGTCAAAAACAAGGGGTACGGCCGGGTATTTGTTTAGCTTTGAAACAATGGTAGATACGAGTTCAGCAGTATGCACCATGCCTATTTTGATAGCATCGGGGAAGATATCATCTAAAATCGCTTCTATCTGCTCGGCAACAGCCTGATAGGGGATAGGGTAGATGCTACGCACACCTTGGGTATTCTGAACGGGTAAAGCGGTAAGAACGGAGGTAGCAAAGCACCCCAGCGCCGAAAAAGTTTTAATATCGGCCTGAATCCCTGCTCCGCCACTTCCATCGAATCCGGCAATTGTCAGAACCGATGGATAGGTGTATTTTTTATTCATGTTGAAATGATTTTTCTAAGCTTGTGTGCTGCTTTTTCAGGATTTTCTGCCGAACAGATAGCAGACACCACGGCTATGCAATCGGCCCCTGCCTGCATTATTGATGCTGCATTGCTTGCATTTATGCTACCTATGGCAATGAGTGGCTTGTCGGTCAGGCTTCTGATTTTCCTTATACCTTCTAGTCCCCACTCGGGTATCGTATCTGTCTTGGTGGCAGTAGAAAAAACCGGACTAATACCAAGATGGTCGGCCATGGCTGTTTCGGTACTATCAAGCTGGCTCAGGTATTCAATTGAATAGCCAATCTGTAATTGATTCCCCCACATGGCCCGGATTTCAGTTGGCGGTGTATCACTATTGCCAACATGCACGCCAAATGCCTGCACTGCCAGAGCTACCTCGATATTATCATTGATGATAAGAGGTATATTGTATCTATCGGTGATTTCCTTCAATCGCAGGGCTCTCTCTATAAAATCGGGAGTAGCCAGGTTTTTTTCTCTTAGCTGAATAATCTCTACACCTCCGGCAATGGCCTGTTCAGCCACTTTCAGAAAATCCCGCCCCTGACAGGCAGCTGCTGAAATAACCAGGTATAATTGATAGGGAAACATAGAATGTCGGGCCATACTAGGAGATTTTAAGATTTAGCATGAAATCGTCTTCAGTAATTGTATATAGTTTATCAAGCAATTGTACTTGTAAACTTCCCGGTCCGGCGCATTGTCCGGCGGCTAATTCTCCGGCTATGCTGAATAGCGCAGTTGCGGCTGCCAATGCTTCCACTTTATTGTCAATCACGGCAATAAAAGCGCCTATAACGGCAGTTGCCGAGCAACCAAGGCCTGTAACTTTGGTCATGAGCGCATCGCCATTGTTGAGATAAATAAGGGTGTCTTTGCCTACAATAATATCGGTTTTGCCCGATATGCAAACCAGAGTTTCGTGTTCATCGGCAATCATCCTGGCGGCAACAATGGCCTCATTGCTTTCGGCGGTGCTGTCTACGCCTTTGGTGGGAGTTGTGTTGTCTTTGGCAAGAGCCATTATCTCAGAGGCATTTCCACGAATCACAGTTGGTTTATAGCCCAATAAAGCGCTGATAGTGTGGTTGCGATATTTGGTAGCACCCGCACCGACAGGGTCAAGTACCCAGGGCTTATTCATTTGGTGTGCTTTTTCGGTGGCCAGCAGCATTGATTTTACCCAGTATTCATCCAGTGTACCGATATTGATTACCAACGACTGGCAGATGCTTGTCATACCCTGTACCTCTGAATGCGCATGTGCCATAATGGGTGATGCCCCCACAGCCAACAAGGCATTGGCGGTATTGTTCATCACAACAAAATTGGTAATATTATGCACCAAAGGAGATTCAGCGCGGACAGTTTCAATGTGTTTCCAGAGATTTTTTTCCATTGCTTTAAGTTTTAAATACAATGGCAGTAGAAGATTTCTTTGAAATAAAAGAGGATAGAATATAATGCGCGAGGCTATATTGTATTCGCTTTTCCCTACGTCGGTCTCAACCGAATCAGGTTCAAAGGGACTGTCTCAATTCTTTTCAGAATACCCCTAAAGCCGAAGCAAAGGTAGGAGGAAATAGATTGAATGTCAAGTGGAAAATGAATTGTCTCGCTACCAAAAACATTCTGCACATTTTTATCGTTAATCATGCGTATAATCATTGTTTTTATCATGTTTTTTATTAGGTTTGCGGATATTACCATTCGGCAATGACAGCGCCTTATGAGTACATGAATCAAAGAAAAATTATAATACAATAACAATTAAATCGTTTAGATTTAAGAAAGTCAACTGCTATGAAAGACGCTTTAATAAATAAACATGATTTGATAGAAATTCTCTTGGCGGAAGATGATGTAGACGACAAATTGTTTTTTACTGAAGCTCTTTCGCAGATTCCGGTATGTACAAATCTGACAACTGTCAGCGATGGAGTGGATGTAATCGATTATTTGAATAACCCTGCTAACTCATTACCCCATATCATTTTTCTCGATCTGAATATGCCCAAAATGAAAGGCATGGATTGTCTACGGAAAATCAGAAAAAATGATTTGTTGAATGATACACCATGTGTGATTATTACAACATCCACCAGTCCTAAAGATATTAAAGACAGCTATAAACTTGGTGCGAATTTATATTTTGCCAAGCCAGTGGGGATGTCAGCCCTGGTAAGAATGATAGATAAAGCACTTCGCCTGAATTGGAAACACTTTTTCCCGCCATTTGAAGATTCGTTTCTGGTTACTGATAAGCGGATATAGGACTAGCAGTTCTATTTACCTGAGTTTGTGACGTATGTACATTGATACTAACTATCCCTGCCGTTTCACCATTTCGTTTATCCATATAGGAGCAAATGGTGAGGTGCAACCTTTTGAAACGGGGTAATCACGATAAATACCTAACTTTTCGCCAATGGCCAGGGCTTGCTCTCTGTACTCAGGATGGCAAATGCCGATTTGCGCCAGGGCAGAGTTCATCGTCCATTGTACTTCAGGTGCAGCAGTGGGCATTTCGGTTTCTATTCTATTGAGAAGTGCCTTTATGTCGATTCCTTCGGGTTCTCTTGCTATTCTTCCGCTTGTAAGACTCCACCATAAGCGATTTGGCATTATTTCGGTTGATGTAGACCAGATTTTCCTGAGTTCTTCTTTAAGAGGGTGCAGTTTAATGATGTATGCATAGAGCCATTCAGATTCCTGAATAAATCTGATAGACCGCACCAGATTGTCGAGTTCGTCGACAGACAATTTCTTTGGTACCATTATTAAAGTGGCAAGCAGCCTTGCTTCAATATTGCCCGTAGCCCACAATTCCAATCCAAAAGCATGATTAGTCTTTATCTTGTTGGCAACTGTTCTGATATCGCCCAGCTTCACACCAAACTGGTTATCATGTGCACCGTTTTTCTTATTGTGTTGGAACATCGTCTCGTTCGAGAGTGCTTTTAGTTCTGCATGCGCTTCTTCAATTGTCATATTAGAGATTATTTTCAGGGCTAATTTATTTAATCTTTTTTATACTTGCTATAGGTTTTTTCAGCAGAAGGTATCTAAGCATTGTTATTATTGCGTTTTTTATTAGGTTTGCGTATACTCTCTTCAACATTAGAGATTTTCTCGGGAAAACGTAAAACAAAATTATGATTATAAAAGGCGATTTCTGTAGCGACCTACCGCTGCAAGTCGTCTTCTACGAAAATGGAATTTTTAATGTTGTGATATGCGCAAATACACACATTTAGGAACTTAATTATGGCTAACAGAAGCTTTAAAGCATAAAACCGTAAGCTCAAATATCCAACCGTTTTTTATGGTACCTGGATTTAGCCGACCTGAGGAAAACTTCAGGAATGGGAAACTGAAATTAGGCTAAATTGGCAAAGTAGCTAAGAGAAAAGTATAAAATATAACAATGACTTTTAAAAATGGCAAAAGTAATAATGAAAAGTTGGAGGTATGGTTTGCAAAAGGTTGCGCTAACAAAATTACAGAAAAATAAGCTTGGAATTGGTCTGAAGGAATCTCAAGATAATACGGTTGCTTTATTAGATGGTAAAGAAATAATTTTTGAAATAGAGGATGAGGTTTTAGCTAAAGAGTTTTTTAATGAAATTGAGAATATAGGAGTAAATGCCATTTTGATTGATTAATTTCTTGTCCTGAAATGGTTTGCCTCAATAGTTAAGCCCATTGCCCTCAGAGTTCCCTTGCTTAGCTCTTGGCTTTGCAGACGAGACTCTGAGCGGGTTTTAACTTTAATTATTTTGGCAGATGTTGTTATATTAGATTTTATTAAAAAAACGA
>CALRLS020000274.1:0-7196 GCA_943368815.1 Cyanobium sp. NIES-981 | reverse complement strand
ACCATCCTGATCGACATCCAGGGCAACCAGAGCCATTTCTGCAATTGCTAACGTGATTTTTCCATCACCTTTCACCTGTGCAAAATCACGGGTACGCCTTAACAGGTTATTGGCAATACGGGGAGTGCCCCGACTACGGCGTGCTATTTCGAAAGCACCATCATCGCTGATGGGGGTTTTGAGTATATAAGAAGACCGCTTGACGATTTTACAAAGTAATTGGGCATCATAATACTCTAAACGGGAATTGATACCGAACCTGGCACGGAGCGGGGAAGTCAATAAACCTGCCCTTGTCGTGGCGCCTATTAAAGTAAAAGGATTCAGGCTAATCTGCACGCTTCGGGCATTCGGCCCGGAATCCAGCATAATATCTATCTTGTAATCTTCCATTGCCGAGTAGAGATACTCTTCTACTATCGGGTTCAGCCGATGGATTTCGTCAATGAATAATACATCAAAAGGATCAAGATTTGTTAATAAGCCCGCTAAATCGCTTGGTTTGTCTAAAACAGGGCCGGAGGTTATTTTGATATTCGTACCCAGTTCATTTGAAATAATACTTGACAGTGTCGTTTTTCCAAGACCCGGAGGGCCATGTAGCAATACATGGTCGAGCGCTTCTTTTCTTTGTTTAGCAGCTAATACAAAGATTTTTAAATTTTCAAGAATTTTATCCTGTCCTGTAAAGTCATCAAACGAAAGAGGCCGCAATGCTTTTTCTATCTCCTTTTCTACAGGCGAAAGACCTTCGCTATCTCCTTTTATATAATCTTGTCGCATGAAATCTATGAGAAACCCTCTCTTTTTTGTTTATCAAATATACAATCTTTTCCGTTGGTTTGTACGCAAACCCCTTTTAACTATCATGGGATGATAGTCTTTTGATTGGAAGTCCAAAGGTATGAAGAGAGAACGATATGAGGTATTTATTTTTGAAGAAACCCTATTTTATTAGCAGAACGCCTCCGGTCTTGGTTATTTTCGGTCGATACGGGAAATACAGACTTTTATAACTAACCACAAAGGCATACATCATCGGAGCCATGATTTTCCCCTTATAGGTTCCGTCCCAGAGTCTGTCAGGTTCAAAAGATTCAAAGATAATTTCTCCCCAACGGTTATATATCTTCAGGTCAAAATCTGTGATATGCGCACTTGGCATTGCAAAGGTATCATTGACACTATCTCCGTTAGGTGTAAAGACCTCCGGCACAAATAATCTTGGCTCACAGCCTTCTTTTACTATTACAGTATCTGAAGTTGCACAAGAAAGAGCCCCACTCCTCGACATAAATGTATTAGCTACCTGAACGCTGTACGTTGCTAATGCGCTTACCGTAATAGTCGGGGTGGTTTCATTGGTTGGTCTCCACAGGTATTTTGGGTCAAATGTTCTTTGTGCTTTGGGATTTAAGAGTAAAGTTGCATGTTCAAGCACACATACAAAAGCAGAATCCGGCAGATTTATAATAGGGGTCGGTTTAATATAAATAGTATCAGTTACAATAAACGTATTACATTTTTCTTTCAGGGAGTTCCCCAGAATACCATTTAAAATCGGGATATTGATGTTTTTACTAAGGAATGTTTCAGAATAAACATCGACAGTCATTTTTATAATGTATCGTCCTTCTTTTTCATAGGTATGCGATACCTCCTTTCCGTTTCCTGTTGAGCCGTCACCAAAATCCCATGCCACCTTTGCTTCCATAGGGCTGCAAATGCCTTCGGTTTTAAATTTCGTTGGTCTACCCTGGCATGTACCTTCAAAGGTGGCGCTCAGGGCTTCTCCATCCTGTTTTTGCACAGCATGCACTACATTCGGAAATCCGAAATGACTTGTGCCTAATACATCAGCCCCAAAACCACCCGTTATAGGCACATAGCCTACCAAACTTGCATTGCCTACAACTTCCGGTTGAGAAATATACGGTATCTTGTTACTGCCATCTACTGCCATATATATTGCTCCACCCCCACCTGCATTAGTAGGCCCCATTTGTAAGGCACCGAAAGCAAGAGTTGCCGATTGATCTATCAGATTTTTTGCAGCGTTTATTGCGACAGGGTTTCTCAAATTGAGATTCAACTGATATAAGTATGACTTCACATTGTTTGCCGGGTCTCCTCTTAAAGTTGTATATAGTTTCTCTCCATCCTGCGAAAACTCCAGACCATACACCATTGGTGGTGCCTCTGTTTTTAAATCAATGGTTAGGTTAAGATTCAGCTTTCCGGTTGCTGAATCTATGTCATACACCTCTATAAAATTATATCCATTTTTTACTATCGCCATAGCCAGTTTATCTCCACCCGGTGATATTCTCATATAACCTGTTGTGTCAGAAGGCACCATCCCGATAGCCTGTATTGTCTCAGTTGTGCCTGTTGAATCAATTTTTAATATCCTGAACTCATTTGTTTTACTATCGTGCGAATAAACAAAGAAACCCGTTTCATCCTGCGTTTTCTTGGCTGCAATCTGCTGGCTGGTTGTAAAACTTACAGGAATGTTATTTTCTACTACAGCACCTTTGCCTTCCTCTCGACGTAAATCAACAATACTGTAGGATAATAGTCCTGTATCTTTATTCAATGTATAAACATAGTATAAATGATGAGGGCATTCGTTGCATGAACCCTTAGGAATAATAATAGATGATTGTACTGAAGTATTTGTCCCCCCCAGGGGTCCGGCAGGAGTAGTGAGAAACTTTAATGGCTGATCATCTTTTCCATATATTGTTACCCCATCAGTATAAAAAACCAATGCTCCTTTAGGGTCATAAACCATGGCTACTCCTTCAGGAGAGTTAATAGGATTGTCCTGGGTTGATTCTACCGGAATATATGTTGGGTCTTCTTCTTCCTCATCTTCAAAAAGGTCGCCTTCATTTGCCAAAGTATCTCTTGGTAATACTGTTGCCGGATTTATGCCAAATTCCAGCGTTGCACCTGTACCGAAATACCATTTTTCGCCGCCACCACCTCCGGACTCCTGTAAACAGAATTTTACATTTATTTTGGCCGTGCGGGAGCATTGACCAGAGGCATCAAAAACCTCTACCGAATAACATCCTGAAGAGTCGACATCTATTGTTGGTGTGGTTTGTCCTTTAGGAAACCATAGATACGTCGCCCCGGCCGGAGCGCTTCCGCCCCCATTTAATGGGTCATAGGGATTAAGTTTGAGTGTCTTACCACTACAAACAGTAGTATCCGCGCTGATTTTCTTGAAAAATTTTGGTTGGGACGGGGGTTGGCTGATAGTAACTGTCTTAGTAACAGGAGCCTGAACAACATTAATTATC
Organism: Cyanobium sp. NIES-981; assembly: GCA_943368815.1. Lineage (GTDB taxonomy): Bacteria > Bacteroidota > Bacteroidia > Cytophagales > Spirosomataceae > Emticicia. The sequence goes on along the minus strand of CALRLS020000274.1, from coordinate 3,882 downwards.
GTACGGGTGAGGGTTACAGTATATGTACCTACCTGAGAATATGTATGTCTTGGATTTCGGGTAATAGCAGAATTGCTACCACTGGTAGGGTCACCAAAGTCCCATAGCCAGGCGGTTGCATCTTTTTCCTCATCAAAAAAAACTGTCGGCTCATTACAATCCGCACTTTGTGCTTGTCCACCGCCACCACCGGCAGCAGGGACGCTGATACATTTTTTCCCGCCTATATAAAACTGACAAAAAGAAAAATGAGATATACAGGATAATGTGGCCGCAAGAAAATAAATCTTTAGATTAGTACCGATACCACCCCACATAGTTCGTTAAATTATAATACTAACTTAATTAAAAAAAACAGAATTTCATGCTTCGTTTCTAAAAAATTTAACGAGATATAAATCAAAATTATTTGATATTTGCTCTTAAACATTTCGTCATGAATGCCTTGCTCTGACATTTTTTATTGTATTCACACCAAAAACTACTTCTATAACGTTATTTGGCAGACAAATGCTATTAAAAATTATATCTTCGTATGAAAACCTTTTCGCAAAAACCAAAAACAATGCTTTGGAATGAAATTTGCTATTAGAAATTAAATTATGATATCCTATAAAAAGTAGGCAATGAAAAAAATTTATTTACGAATTGTCCTTTTGTGTTTTGTTTGCTTTAGCAGCCTGGCACAAGACCCTCAGTTTTCGCAGTTTTATGCAGCCCCATTATACCAGAATCCGGCCTTTGCAGGTGGGGCGTATGCTCCCAGACTGATTGCTAATTACCGCAACCAATGGCCTTCTATCAATGCCAACTTCATTACTGCATCTTTTTCAGTAGACCATTACATTGAAAAACTCAATAGCGGTATCGGTTTATTAGTAACTACTGATTCACAAGGCCCGGGCAGGCTAAAAAGCACTGACCTGAGTGGCATTTATGCATATCAGGTTAGAATTAACGAGGAAAATTTTTTACGCTTAGGCGCACAAGCCACCTACTCTAATAAGAGTATGAATTATCTGGGACTTACCTTTGGCGACCAGTATAATAATGCAGGCTTTATTAATGGCAGTGTTACCCTCGATCCTTTTGGGCCTAATGGCACTACTGTTCCTAATATCAGTTTTGTAGATTTCAGTGGCGGAGCTTTATTTTATAATGCTAAATCATGGTTAGGGGTTGCGGCTCATCATATCAACCAGCCTACTTATACATTTTTAACTTCAGGGGGTGGAGTGAATTCTTACCTGCCTATGAAATTAAGCGTAAGCGGTGGTTTAAAAATTCCATTGGCAAATCCATATACCAATGCAGCTAATTCAGATAAAGAGTTTTCGGTATCCCCTGCATTTTTGTATAAAAGACAGGGGAAATTCGACCAGTTAGATTTAGGTTTCTATGCAACTTATTCTCCTGTTACTTTAGGTTTATGGTATAGAGGTATTCCGATTAAAAAGAAAGAGATTACCCGCACCAATCATGATGCGCTGATATTTTTAATCGGGGTTCGTCAGGATAATTTTTCAATTGGTTATAGCTATGACATCACCGTTTCGAGCCTGGGTATCTCAACCGGGGGCTCGCACGAAATCTCAATAGCGTATCAATTAGATCCGATTGAAACCAAAAGAAACAGAAACAGAAGAAACAGAAAAGAACTGTCTTGTCCTAAATTCTAAAATACCTCATCCGGAAATCCGGGATGACAGAACCTTCAGGTTAAATTTGTGAATCATTACAAACACAAATTAATCGGAAGGTTTTTTTATGTTAAAATAATAGCATAGACCTCCGAACAGCTAAATAAAATAATAAATTTACGGCCTTGTCTCCGAAAATTCATCTGCATTCAGTAAATTCCCCATCAATTCCGAAAGCACATCAATCTGTTAAAAAAAGGTTTAAATTTAAGCCGGAAAACTCTATAGAAATCCCTTTATTCCATCAGCCCGTTGTCCTGTTTTAACCTATAAACTCCATTCATGAGGTCATTGTTAGTCTATCTGGTTCTGTGTATACTACTTTTTACGTTTACGGCCAGTGCTCAGGAAAAGATTGATTATTTCAGAGATGAGAATAAGCAAAGGTCTGCCGATGCAATTGCTGACAAGGCATTTCAACCTCTCCGGGATAATCTCATCAATTTCGGAAAGGATAGCGCCGACCATTGGCTTAGGGTGCATATAAAAAATGACAGGGCACACTATGAAAAATACTTTTTCGAAATAGGCTTTGTATGGCTCGACTCCGTTCATTTCTATAAACAGGACTTCACACTCATAAAAGCAATGGCCTGGCAGACGCCATTTTCTGAAAGGCTATATCCTCACCGGAATTTTATTCTACCTATTTTGATGAAACCGCATACTGATACCGTCATTTATGCAAAATTGTATAAAAAAACGATGCTGATTAAGGGAGAGGCTAAAGTAAAGAATGAAGATGATTTTTTTTCGTACCGTATCTTTGATACCGCTTATTATAGCTTCTTTTCGGGTATAGTAGCCATAGTTTTTATTTTCTCAATGGCTATCTTTTTCACTAATAAAGATTGGGTCTACCTCTATTATGCACTTTATGTATTATTTGTGCTGGGCTTTACACTTACCGGAGCAGGCTTCTTTCTGCCATTTTATCAGGAAGGTCTGGGGTTTATTTCAGCCTCTGAACTCAGAAACTGGTTGCTCTGGTTCTCGCTGGTTTTTCTTTTGCTTTTCATAAGAAACTATGTAATGGGTGGGCATGTACTAAACCGCCTGAATCTTATTCTCTGGCGACTAACCCTTGGCCTGATGCTTTCTCTGATTTTTCAAAGAGCCGCGTTGATTTATTTTCAGCAAACATCACACTCACAGTCCTATATTCTGTTAGTAATTATGATATGTTGTTTTGTGCTTACAATAGTGCTTACTTTTTACTTTGTTGTTTACAGTTATTTCAAGGATATAAATTCTTCTCTGGCCAAAAACTACCTGATTGGCATTAGCCCTTTCTTTATTTTTGGCATTTTATCTTATTCCCGTACGTTTGAATTTATTGAGCAAAGCTGGCTGCTCGACCAGAAAGTGCAGGTAGTTTGTGTGGCTTTCGATATTGTTGTACTTATGTTTGGTTTGAGTATACGTTACAGGCACTTGCGAGAAGAAAAAGAGAAACAGGCCCGGCTGGCTCTCGAAAACAAACTGACCCTGCAATATGAAAAAGAGCGCATCAGCCGTGACCTCCACGATAGTGTAGGTTCTCAACTCACTATTGTAGCCACCAGTCTTGATGCCGCCACATATCTGGCTCACAAGCAAAAACTGGAACCTCAGAAGCTTGAGAAAATTAATGAGAATGTCCGTGAGGCTGTGCAAAATCTCCGTGATACCATATGGGCAACCCATCAATCTACCATTAGTTTGGATAGTTTCGATAAACGTCTGCGTAATTATGCTCTGAAAGCTATTGAAGACAGGCTGGAAGTATCAATCCATTTCTCATTAAGCAATCCTGCCATTACAATCAGTTCTATGCAGGCTATTAATCTTTTCAGGGTCATTCAGGAAGCCATTCAGAATATCCTGAAGCATGCCCGGGCTACACAAATCAATATCAGATGTGAACAAACCGGGGAAAAGATTAGTATCGCAATCAATGATAATGGCATAGGCATGGCAGAAGACCGGACAAAAACCTCAGACTCTTATGGAATCCAGAATATGCGGAGCCGGATAAATGAGATTAATGGGGAACTCAGGATTACATCTATAGCCGGCTCTGGAACGACCATCAACATAGAGCTACCGATTTATACGGCAAATGCCGTATTGAACAAATGATTATTAAGGCATTTATTTGTAAAATTATTATCCGCTTATATGAGTATTATCAGCGTAGGAC
>CALRLS020000273.1:0-7209 GCA_943368815.1 Cyanobium sp. NIES-981 | reverse complement strand
ACTCCGGATTCAGAATTGTTCCAGGTTTGGGCTGGATTTGTTTAAATGCCTTATAGTAAAACTGCAGCTTACTGATTTTTTCAAGAGGGGTATTGTTTTCGCTGACCTTTTCTTTAATAAAGTTTATGAGCAGATTTATATAGGTTTTTGAATTGAAATTAAGAAAATTCAGCAATTTGTCTAATACGCTGAAATCTTCCGGCTCATTTTTATCCCACTGTAATTCTTCCAAACCTTTGAGCAATGCTTTTTTAAAAAAAACAGTCCTGTAATTGGCATTGAATTCAGGAAGTTTGCCTTCGACAAATCGATGTAATTTCTGAAGCACAATCTCAAAAGTCGGATTCTTCAAATGCTCCGGGGCCATGCGCCTGGTTAGCGCCTGAATACGTCCTTTCATTTCTTCCTGTATGGCTCTGCAGCAGGTAGCAGAAACTTGTGCCTCAGGATTTATCAGGGTGAAATATCTGGTTTCAATAAAAACCAGTAATTCTTCCAGGGTGGATTGAATCAGGGAAACCATCTGTTCCTTAGGTTGCTCCCTGAAATGATTATCCTTTTGATACCGCAGAACCTGATTCAATAATAGAGTGAGTGTTGAATAATATTCACTAATTAGTAGCTGCTTTTTATTGTGCTTGTTCAGGGAAAAAAGCTGATTTCTTATATGAGATTTTAGGCGGATATTTTCCTGCTGAATCTTTACGGATAATTCATCTATCTCCTTTTTCTCATTGATGAAAAAGTCATTTAGCTGTGGATTTAAAATATGTGATATTAATGAATCAATCCATTCAAAAATATAAGCGTTTCCATGCGTATTCATAGTTGCCGGATTGTATGACAAATAAAGACTTTCCTTTCAATAAAATCTCTTTATAAAAGTTCAATAGCCTATCCGGATTGAATACAGCAAAATTCTCAGCTTACTTGCTCATAGCATAAATTAATAACCTGCTGCAGCGCCACGTTTATCCTGCCTTTTCCCTCCGGCTTATTAATATCCACACCGCAAAAAAGTAGTTCCGTTATTAGCAGCATGCAGAGACAAATAATACACACCGCTGATTAGAATAGCCAAAATGGCTCTCAAGTCCAAATGGGAGTCGCTGAAGTCTCCCTCTACCAATTGGAAAAGCTTTTCTCCCATATCCTCCCTGTCCTGTGATATTTGCCTGAGGACCGTATTACTTTCACTAATCTCCCAAAGCAATATCCTCTGCAGTTCTTTCCTGCTAGCTACTGTTGTAAACTGATTTTGCAGCAAGCGGATGATACCTGCCTGATCCAGTTTATTGCGATTTTCAAGAATATCCCGTAGCTGTGCATTGGTATCCGGCGTCCAGAAATCCGTCTTCTTTATATAGGTTTCTATCAGGTTATTGACAGAACCAAAATAATTATAAATCAGGCTGCTGTCCAACTTAGCTTCATTGGCAATACTAAGTCCATTGATACCATTATATCCTTTCTTTAATAGTAAACTGCCTACTGCATCCACTAACTTATCCATGGTTCTGGCCTTCTCTCTGATAAATCCTTTTGTTGTCTTTCGTTCCTTTTTCATTACACTCAGTTACTGAGGTTAAAAAAAGTCAAACGTAATGCTGTTTTTGTCCGCTACCTTATAGCCGGACATTTCGGCAAACCTTAACCTCAGCCAGCCCGCCATTCTTATCTCGCCTAGTAGGCTTGCAATTACCTGCCATTGCTTCAGAATCGAGTGTAAAAATGTCTAATAATCCAAAACCCTTATTGTTTTTTGGAAATAAATGTAATAATATTTCACTCATGTATGAAATATTATTACTTTTATTTTGACTTAACACCAAAATATGATAAAAGGTTATACAATCCTTTTAATAGCCAGAAAAACTCAATCTACACATTGCCGCATGGCAGCTAATCAGTTTCCTTATGAATAAGCCGTATGAATTCCTCTTTGACTCCCCACCCCTAAGCATTCAACAGGGCTTGCCGGAAACTTGTCTTTATCCATTCGCAAGGGCACAGTATTCTCTGTATACCCGGTTTGAATCGACCAGCCTGCTAAGCCAGACACTTAATTTCCGACCGTTCTATATTGAGCTATTGGAGTTCAATAATCATTTACCTTTCCGGATGACTTATCGGGTTACGGAGAAACAGCATTTCCTGTTTTTTATGCTGCATGGCGATATAGATTTTACTGACATGGATGGCCTTTTTATTTCGCATGCGAAGCAGGGCCATTATGCAGTTACTTATAATAACGTAGGCTTTTATCGGGTAAAAATGTCCAGAGGCAGAAAGGTAGCCTTATGTATCTCCATACTACCTGAGTGGCTGGCATTTGTGGCTAAAGATTTACCAGCTCTAAAAAAATATCTGACAGCGCTGGATATACATGAATATCCCTACACCATGCTGCCTTATTGCAGGATGGATCTGCATGTCATGTCCTGGCTCAGAAATATTTATACCAAGCTTTCCAATGGAGCCGGTTCTCTTGACGGTTTCCTGCGATTATACATTTCACGCATATTGGAACGATACAATGTACTGGCAGAACAGCAACTGAACAGTATTTTACACCAAGTAAAAGACCATCTGGATAAGCATTTCAATGATGCAGAACTGAATTCCACTAAAGTTGCAGACTATTTCGGAAGAACCGAGCGTACACTCAGGAATAATTTCAAGGCAGAGTTCAATATTACGATAAGAGACTATTACACCTCCTGTCGCCTACGTCAGGCTTTAGTATTGATGAAAACCCAAAATTTACCTGTAAGTGATGTCTATTATCAGGTGGGTTATAATGACGAAAGTACTTTCAGGTATGAGCTGAAAAAATATAAAATACGCATGGCATAAACTGCAAAAAAATGAAAGGTCAGTAAACATGATGCTGGCGTTTTTTTTACCAAGACAATCTTCCATAGAGAACTCCCCCACCCTTCATAAACTATGGTCTGCGTCTATCAAAATATTCATTTAAGTGACGATAAAAAGATCAGGTGAAAAATTGGAAAGAATTGGGACTAGTTATCCTGGTTTCTCTTCCAATTTTCTGTTTCGTATGTCAAAGGAGCTTATGAACTTTGCAAGGTAAAATCATTACCCTTATGAAAATGAAGCTCATACTCCTCTTGCTCCTGGCCCTATGGATACCAGTTGCGGTGGACAAGATTATGGATTTTGCCATCTTTAAGACAGGTATTCTGCGACAACCTTTCAGTGACACTTTAGGACATATTCTTATATACAGCCTGCCGGTGCTGGAAGGTCTCACAGTTATACATCTCCTGATTCCGCGGATGCGGTACTATGGGATGCTGCTTTCGCTTGGATTGATGTTGGCGTTTACCGCTTATATAGGCCTTGCTCTGGCAGGCACCTGGGAGCAACTACCCTGTGGCTGTGGATCTGTCATCAGCGGGCTGACATGGAAGCAACATTTTTTCTTTAACCTGTTTTTTATGGCCGTCAGTGCCGCAGGTGTATATCTAACGAACCTACAACGAGGCAGGGCTGCAGGAAGCAAAACTACCGAGGGTTTGCCGGCCTAAAGGCACAGTATATTTTTAACTTATTAATTTTTTTATCATGAAAACATTTGTAAAAAAACATGCCCTGTGGGCATTTGCCCTGCTGATTTCGACGGCAACTATGTCTTTTAAGCTGGTGGAAAAAAGTAACAACCGGGCACTACAATGGTATGAAGTGGATGGCGCAGGAAATATTGGCAGCCCAACTTCAGCACCGTCCGGTAGCTGCGTCATTGACCATCCGGTAGATTTTTGTAAGATCCAGTTGGATACTGACAATCCTATGCCGAGTACTGTGACCGAAGCAAATACTCAAGGATATACCCGTGGACTGGCAGGCCTTGATGATTAAACCTGTTTAACGGAGTCGTCATCAAAAAATTGACGGCTCCGTTTGCGTTTTTATCTTTCGTTCTGTTCGATTCCGCTTATGGCAATCACATCATCAGGGATAGGCCATACATACCTTTTATCCATTGGTTTTAGCTCATATTTTAAGCCGTTAAGATTTCGGGTAATGTGCTTTTGAAAGTCAGCTTCCTTATTTAATCTACGCAAATCTTCCCACCTCAGGCCTCGGAATACCAGTTCTTTTCTTCTTTCTTCCAATATTTTGTCTAAAAGTGCTTGTCCCCCAAACTCTGTAGGCTGGTAATTTTTAATTCTGAAAGATAAAAAGTGATCCAAAACCAGGGATGATTCCTTTTCCTTCCCCAGGCGATGCAAGCATTCAGCTTTTGTCAGATACATTTCAGGCGTGGTGAAGCCTGTAAAAAAAACAGATGAGCCATGGTAGGAGCCTTTGAATGTTAATATACCGTTATTTAAAAAAAAGTAAATGCGCTTACGGTAATCGTTTTCCTCATATAATTCCAATAAATCAGGTGATATCTGCAAACGGGAAGCTGAAAATATTACATTTGACTGCATCCATGTATGAAAAATTACTTCTTTGTTTAGTCGTACCTCTGCCGGAAACGGATATCTTAGGTTTGGATCTATCGACCCAAAGTCAGATAGATATGCAAACGCACTCAGTACTTTTTCTGCATACTGTAATGATTTTTCATAATTGCCGGTATGCAGATACACCCGGGATAAAAGATAAAATGCCGCTAAGCTTGACGGCCGCTGAGGAACCAAGGAACTTGGCCGTAGTTTTTCTGAAGCTCGATTGAGGTCCTCTATGATCTTCAAATAAACCGCTGATACGGTTGGCCGGGACACCGCAGATTCCAATTCCGCTTCCAATCTCAATGGTACGCCTAAATCCTTATTTGCAGTCAGAGGATCATAGGGTTTTGAGAATAATTGACTGAGCAGATAATAGGTATAGGCCCTGAAAAACAAGGCTGTTCCCTCAATGGTATCATATTCCGAAGCATTACTTTGGTCTCTCTGAATGGTTTTTAAACTCGTCAGGACCGTATTGCAATACAGTATTTTGGAATACGCATAGACCCAGTCATTGACTGGTACGCCCTCGTAGACATCTTTTGCCCAGATATATCCGTTTTTTTGGTAGGGGCTGGTAAGTAACTCCCATTGGTTTGAAGCAATAATGTAATTATCAGCACCAATTTCTCCTAATTCGCTTGGATTACGGGCGTTCATCATACTGCTGTTATCCAATAATACCTGAAGGTCTTTCAATGCTGTGGGTACTACCAAGGCAGAATCAGGCTTGATGGATAAAAAGGACTCCGTACAACCTGACAGCCAAAGCAAAAATGCAATTAAAATTATTCTGTTCATCTCTTTTGAATATTAAAAGGTTCCGGATATGCCGATAGAAAAAACTCTTGGATTAGGGTAGCGGGAATTAGGGTAATCTGGATCCAACCCTACTTTGCTGGCCTTCCAGATCAAACCAACATTCCTGCAATTGAAGTATACATTCAATCTTTTAAAAGCGGTCAATGTATGCAAAGTATAATTCAGGCTTATATCCTGCAACCTCAAATTGTCTCCTTTTTCTACAAGCACCTCTGCATATCTGTACAACGCTTCCCTGTTACTATTCACAGAAACAGGAAACGAAGGGACATGAGTCATCAATTCATCGCCTGCTTTTTGCCATCTGTCATAATAGTCTCTATGAACGGTAGTGTTATTAATCAGCCCAGAATAATCCATCCCGGCTCTTCTGAAGAAAAAACCACTTTTCCAAATTGCTGTAACCATGAACGAAAGGTTTTTCCATTTAAGAGTATTTCTCAGGGATCCGGTGTGCACAGGAACTAAAGATCCATGGTAAATTAAATCGTCAGGTGTAAGTGAAACCATGTAACGGCTATAATTCTCCGGAGATGACCCAAGGTTGCCGTTTTCTAAGGGCACCTGAGGATTACCATTGACAGATGAAAGACCAAACCAGGGATAACTATAAATTGCATCAATGCTATTACCAGGCTTCGGTACAGGACCTGCTACAAATGAAGAAGCAAGAATATTCTGGCTGGCATTATACATCATGACGCGGTTATTTACGTAACTATACATCCATACACTTTCCCATAAAACAGGTCCGTTTGCATTTCTGGTTTTTACTTCCATATCTATCCCTTTTGTAAGGGTGGATGCATAATTAATTCTGTTCACCACTCCGGTGGGTAATATGCTACGGCTGACAATCCCGGTAGTAGGGTCCATTATACTTTCTCCGATCAGATCCGATGCCTTTTTTATGTAATATTCTATACTCCCGCTTATTCTTGAATTATTTGTGGCAAAGTCTAAGGCAATATTGCTTGTACTGGTCTTTTCCCATCTAAGATCAGGGTTGCCAGCCGTTTGAAGTTGACCGTATGGAAGGCCGGATACATTATCTGAAGACACATAAGAATATACAGGATAAGCTGTAATATTTTTTACCGTATTACCTGCGTTACCATAAGTAAGCCTGATTTTCAAATAAGTCAGGAGTTTGAATTTATAAAACTCTTCCTTGCTCAGGGCCCAACTGATGCCGGTATGCCAGAGAGGTACCCCTTTCTGATTGGTATTCACACCAAAAAGATTGGAGGCATCCCAGCGTGCACTAGCCGTAATTGTGTAGGTAGAACGATATTGATAACCCATATTGCCATAATACGAAACATATCGATCTGTTACTGTCCTTCTTTGTTGTCCTGCGACTGGAATACGGCTTTGTGATTCAGGCCGAACCGGATAGAAAGATGAATAGTTGAAAATGTTCTGTCCCTGACCCAAACCTGATTCGTACCCATATAGCAGTGAGCCGGGAAAAGATACCTGCTGGTTTTCTCTCAGTTCAGCACCGGCTATACCGTCCAAAGTACTATTTTTGAAGTGTTCACTATAGTTAAGTTGTAATCTGCACGATTGTACCTTCCCTTTAGCATTGGCCGCATTATAAATGCCACCATTGGGAATGATGCGGGTGCCATCTTTCTGAGTAAAGCGGTTGATAAGATTACGGACATAATAGGAGTCTTCCTGATATACCTGCTCATTTTGGCTGGTAAAATTCTGGAATTGGTATAGAAGTTCTGTACTTATTGTATGAGTCCAGTTGTAGGACAGAGAGGTGCTGATTCTGCTTTCCATTTCCTTTGCCGTAATGCTTCGTTTTCCGACTTCTAAGAGAGGATAGTAGTTCCAATCTAACAGACCAGAGGTAGTTGCGATTTCTTTGTACAAATCCCGATAGTCTCTG
>CALRLS020000272.1:0-7211 GCA_943368815.1 Cyanobium sp. NIES-981 | reverse complement strand
AAAATACCTTGTCGGCCGACAAGGTATTTTTTATGTGCTATTAGTATATGCTGCTTACTTTGTTACAATCTTCAAATCCGGTTTATCACCACCGCCCTGAATACCAATGGCATCAATACGAGTATCCGTAATACCTGACACCAATAGTCTTTTCTTGATAGCAAAGGCTCTTTTGGTGGCCATCGCTTTATTATCAATACCTACGGCATCTGTTGAATGACCCTGTATTCTGATTTGCATTTTAGGATATTTCTTCATCAATTCGGCTAGCTCATTGATTGATGCAGTAGATTTATCGTCCAATGCCTGGGTACCTTTGACAAAAGCAACATCCTGCATGGTAAATACCTGTCCTACAGGTTTCGCTTTATCAGCCATATATGGGTCTAATTCTCTAGTCAAAGAGCCACCCGTTGCAGATGTAGTTGTTGCAGGAGTTGGTGAGGCGGCGGCGCTATCCTTGATTGCTACTGAATCAACACCAGCAGTAGTTGTTCCGTCAGTAGTAAGCGTATCACCTATCACTGTCGTTTCTTCAGGGCTAACTACTGCTTGCGATGGTTTGTAGTAGTTTTCATAATAATAATATCCGCCTGCTGCTGCCGCTATCACTACAAGGAATATTAGCAACCATTTAACTGGAAAAGGAGAACTCTCGCTCGATTCTTCTTCATTTTCAGTTTCTATAACCTGAGGGGTATTACTCGAAGTGCTGGCAATCGGCTTAGGTTTTACCGAAGCTGATTTAGGAGCTATTACACGCTTGGTTGACGAGAATTTAGGCGAAAGCAATTCCTGCAAACCCAGTTGCGGAATCATTTTTTCTACTAATTCTTCCGGTGTTCTCTTGAACAATGATTCGTGATGGTCGGCCAGATATGCAGATAAAGCCTCAACGTCCATCTTGTTATTGCTGATTTCACGGCCAACAGCATCAATCAGAATCGGTGTAGCCAGGCTCGAATACATCGTTGATGAATTCTTCTTGATTCCGGCATAAGTACCAATCATACTGATTAAAGGACTTTTATAAGCGGGAAAAATCTGACTTACCAGACCGTCACCGGATTTTAATATAGCATCAAGTTTATCTTTTTTATTAAGATAAGACATTATGTCCACTATCAAATCTCCACCCTGATTCCCCTTCTGTATCTGATTGTAAAGCATATTTACACTCATGGTACTTCCGGTTCTTCGTACTAACCCTGCAATGAGTGTACAAAAAATCCCATCTATTGCTTTCTTAGTTTTCGCAGGCTCTTCGTCAGTTAACTTGGCAATTTTTGATACAACTTCATCAGTCATTGCCTCGTTCAACGTATCAAATAAGTTCATAATTTTTAAATTTTAAAGCATTCACAATTAATTCCAACAAATTTCTTAATTTGGTTGCAAAACAATGCAAAAATAAGGATTATTGGTAAATTATTTGCCTATTTCTCTAACTTAAATTATGACCTCTGAAAATTCAACAAAATTACGTAGCCAGGATTGGTTCGGAAAAGAAGGAAAAGATGGATTTATCTACAGAAGCTGGATAAAGAATCAGGGCTACCCTGCACATCAGTTTAAAGGAAAACCTGTCATAGGAATTTGCAATACCTGGTCGGAAGTAACACCTTGTAACGGCCATTTTCGTGAATTGGCCCAATCGGTAAAAAACGGGGTCTATGAAGCCGGAGGCTTCCCTTTAGAATTCCCTGTTATGTCATTGGGTGAAACCCTTATCCGCCCTACAGCCATGCTTTACCGCAATCTGGCTGCTATGACGGTAGAAGAAAGCATCAGAGGGAATCCTTTTGATGCCATCGTATTATTGACAGGTTGTGATAAAACCACACCATCATTAGTGATGGGCGCTGCAAGCGTAGATTTACCTTCTATAGTAGTTCCGGGAGGCCCTATGCTTAGTGGTCGTTTTCAGGGTAAAGCCATTGGCTCAGGCACTGATGTTTGGCGTTTTGCCGATGATGTCAAGACCGGCAAAATGACATTGGAAGAATTTGAAGATGCTGAAGCCTGCATGAGCAGAAGTATAGGCCATTGCTCAACAATGGGCACAGCCTCAACAATGGCGGTGATGGTAGAAGCACTGGGACTTACCTTGCCGGGTGCCTCGGCGATTCCGGCAGCTGATTCCCGTAAAAAGGTATTGGCACATATGTCGGGCATGAGAATAGTAGAAATGGTGAAAGAGAACATGCTTCTTTCTTCTGTTCTGACCCGTGAGGCCTTCGAAAATGCTATTATGATGAATGCAGCAGTAGGCGGATCGACAAACCTGGTATTACATTTGCTGGCAATTGCAGGTAGAATAGGTGTAGACCTGAATCTGGAAGATTTTGATAAAATTGGCAGTAAGATGCCTTTCTTACTGAATCTGATGCCTTCGGGCAAGTACCTGATGGAAGATTTTTATTATGCAGGAGGCCTTCCGGCAGTTATCAAAGAGATGTCAGGCTTTTTGCATAAAACTGCTATTACAGTAAATGGCAAGAGTCTGGTTGATAATTCGAAAGGGGCTAAAATCTGGAATAACGAGGTAATTGCCAGTGCAGAAAACCCTATTCTACATGAAGGCGGTATAGCTGTTGTAAAAGGCAATCTCTGTGAAAACGGGGCAGTAATAAAGCCTTCAGCCGCTTCGGCGCACCTGATGCAACATACAGGCAAAGCAGTTGTTTTTGAAACCATTGAAGATTATCATGCCCGCATTGATGACCCTAATCTGGAAGTAGATGAAACTTCAGTGCTGGTATTGAAAAACGTTGGCCCTAAAGGATACCCCGGCATGCCCGAAGTAGGTAATATGCAATTGCCCAAGAAAATACTCGAAAAGGGTGTAACCGATATGGTGCGTATATCAGATGCCCGTATGAGTGGAACTGCCTATGGTACTGTTTTTCTTCATGCTTCCCCTGAATCGGCCGTTGGCGGGACTCTCGGATTAGTACAAAATGGCGACTTAATAGAAGTTGATGTTCATGCCCGTAAAATCTGGTTGCATGTTTCAGATGAAGAGTTGGCTGAAAGACGTAAAAACTGGCAGCCTATTGATTTGGGCTATAGCCGTGGTTATGTACAATTATACATTAACACCGTTACGCAGGCAGATAAAGGGGCCGATTTAGATTTCCTGACCGGAAAATCCGGGCATGACGTCCAAAGAGAATCTCATTAGATAAGCTAATTATAAATTAACCTAATTATAGTTTGACCCTATATTGCCATATAAGGTCAAACTATACCTTTCCATGAATACTCGATACATAACTGCTACTATAATTTTATTGCTTTCGGAATTCCTTTTGCTCGATCTACCTGAGAATAAAAGCGTTTTCTGGATAGCTATTGCAAGACTCTTAGCAGCTGTAGTACTAAGTGTCTGGTATTATCAACATCGGAAACCATTACCGACCTTAATTGATAAACTTTTTATCAGTACCCTGATCTTACCGATTTTCATCTCTGTATGTTTCATATTCTCCCCTACTTTGATTAAGGACTTTAATCTTCTTGTTCATGCCTTTATTTTATGCCTATGGGCGGCAATTTTCATCCTTATGGGTTCTAAAATACAATTTAAAGGGGCTTTTTATAAATTTCTCAGAATAATTCCAGTCTATGCGCTGATTCCAATTCTGTTTTATGTATTTTCTCTGCATGAAGCTTTGCCCTTTTTTGACAAAATAATGCTTTCGAGTTACACCATTATTTATATTTATACAAGTACTCTGGCCTCTTTCTTACCTATTCGCGCGTCAGACAGGTTCTGGATTGGCTGGAGTGTAGTATTGATGGCATTTGCGAATATTCTTGTTTTTTATGGTATCTATATTGAACAATTGCCTTGGTTAGGTTTTATACCGAGAGCCATTGTAATAGTATCCAGATGTATACTGATAATAGGCATGGTAGACTATTTTGCAGCGAAACAAGCAGCTTCATCACAGGGAATTACGGCTTGATTTAGTTTGAATTCTTTATATAGATAAGCCCGGACAATTCTATTATCCGGGCTTTATATTTTAAGTATTTTTCAAATATATCCTAGGTATGAATAGGCCTGTTATCTGTAGCGGCTAAAGCGGCTTCTTTTACAGCTTCCATATAAGTAGGGTGTGCATGAGAGGTACGTGAAATATCCTCAGCACTTGCTCTGAACTCCATTGCCATTACGGCCTCTGCAATCATATCGGCGGCTCTGGCGCCTATAATATGTACACCCAGCACTTCGTCTGTTTCTTTATCTGCCAGAATTTTCACCAATCCGTCAGTATCACCGCTGGCAGTAGCGCGGCCTAATGCCTTGAATGGAAACTGACCTGATTTATAGCTGACACCTTTTGCTTTCAGTTCTTCCTCGGTTTGCCCAACCGAAGCCACCTCAGGCCATGTATAAACTACCCCCGGGATAAGGTTATAATTGATATGCGGTTTCTGGCCGTTCATAATTTCGGCTACCAGAACACCCTCTTCTTCGGCTTTATGTGCCAGCATAGCACCACGCACCACGTCTCCGATGGCATAAATACCTTTTACATTGGTTTCAAGGGTATGTTCATCAACTACTACTTTGCCTCTGTCTGTTGTTATCCCTACGGCTTCCAGATTCAGTCCGTCAACATAGGCTCTTCTGCCGATACATACTAAACAATAATCACCTTTAATTTCAACAGGTTTGCCATCAGCACCATCAGCAGATACCAATACTTCTTCTCCCAGGTTCTCGATTTTAGTCACTTTAGTATTGAAGTAAAAATCAGTACCCAACTTCTTTATCGATTTCTGTAATTCTTTACCCATTGTTTTATCCATTGTCGGAATCATCGAATCGGCAAATTCAACAAAGGTTACTTTTGCACCTAAGCGGGCATATACAGAGCCTAATTCCGCCCCGATTACCCCTGCCCCAATCACTATCAGGTGCTTTGGAATCTCAGTTAATGTAAGGGCTTCTGTACTGGTAATGATTCTTTTCTTATCATAATTCATAAAAGGCAGAATGGTCGGTTTTGAACCGGTTGCAATAATCACTTTTTCGGTGCTTATCTGCTCTTCTGAACCATCAGCCTTTTTGATTTTAATATTATTTTTATCAACAAACGACCCGAAGCCATTATAAACCGTGATTTTATTCTTTTTCATCAGGAATGTAATCCCGTTATTCATTTTTTCAACCACACCTTTTTTACGGGCCATCATTTGCTCAATATTTACTTTAGGTGCAGGTATGTCTATACCATGCTCAGCAAAATGGTGAGCAGCATTATAAAAATGCTCTGACGAATCAAGCAATGCTTTTGAGGGGATACAGCCCACATTCAGGCAGGTGCCACCAAGCACATTATATTTTTCAATAATGGCGGTTTTCATGCCTAGTTGAGCAGCTCTGATTGCTGCCACGTATCCTCCGGGGCCGGAGCCTATCACCGTAACGTCGTATTGCATTAGATTATATTTTTATTCGTTTGTGAAATTTATCCTTAATAATTATCAATTCTTATAGTCTGGTCTGAAATCTTCCATTCGGTATGTTTATTATCATCAATAAATACCATCCCCAACTGATAGTTACCAGCCGGAACGGCATTCTTAAAGTACTTATATTTTACACCAAATCCGCACTTGTCATAGAACAAACTTTTATACTTAAATATTCCTTTTATCCCATTAAATGAAGGTCTGATTCCAAAAAAATACACCTGATTGGTAGAGTCGTTTACAATAAAACCATACCGCTCTTTATATCCCTTTTCATTATCTTTCAGATTTTCAGGCATATATTCCACTATCGTGGCAAAATCTTCGGCTGATTCTCCTATCGCAAATATAGCCTTTTTGCATTTGCTTTTATCAAAGCCCTGATTGTTCAGGGGTGTATCAGGGAGAATATACCACCCTTTATTGATAAACTGTTTGCTTTGTTGATTATGTCTTTCATAAAACCCGATGCCTTCCTGAGCAGTGAGAAATGACCAGTAATGATGTTGTTTAAAATTAACTACATCGGCCTCAAAAGTAGACTTCAGATATTGATAATTAACCAGATTTTTTTCTGTCGAACTATACCATATTCCTATACTGTATAAGGAGCCCATACCAAAAGCTGCCCATTTTAAATATTCATTTGCTTTAAAATTTATAAGAAACAGGTAAATGGTAGTTATGAACAGTATAGAATAGTTTTTATACCAATCAGGAATTTCTATTTTATGTATGGCACGCACAATGGCAGTCATCATGGCTGTACAGGCTAAAAACAGGAATACCCCCAGACAAAACAAAAGCACTTTATCTTCAACCGGTTTAAACTTGTTTTGTGCAAGTTTAAAGAAATAATAAATGAAATAGATAATGATTCCGCTTACAGCAATGATGCTCAGAAGCACAGATAAAGAGTTAATATTGGTCAGAAAAGCCGCGCCTAAAAACCTGAAAGCATACATGAAAGTATTGCCATTTAATGTAGCTTCATCTGAATTCATCTGAAAACCAATGAAATAAATGCCCAGACTTATCGCATAGGCAATAGTGGTATAAATTAGCTGACGGAATCTTTGTTGTAATAACAATAAGAGAATGGCTACAAAAAAAACAGCAATGCCGTTACCATTGGAAAAAGTGGCAAAAAAACCCGCAATCCATATCAGATAGCTACGCCGTGGTGAGTTAAAACAGGTAAAATAGAAAGTAAGTATAGCCAGAAATATGATGCTCATGTTGGGTACACCATAACTCACGATACTATTAAACATGAACTGGTATTGAAAAAGCAGGAATGGAACCGGCAGGAAATAAGCCCACGAAATCCTTATTTTCTTAAAAGCCAATCCATACACAGCAAAAACACCGAAAAGGCTTAGGTTGCCGACTAATATCAGGTGTCTGAAATTAAGGTTTCCTTCTAAATTAAATAAACTCAATAATACCGCTCTGAAATAGACAAAACGGTGCTGATTATGCTGCATCAAAAACATCCTGATTTTATCAATGAAGCTATTTTTCCGAAAATAGGTCTCCAGGTAATCGAAACCCCAGAAAAAATCATCGTAAAACGGAACATTAGTTGAAAAATGAAGTATAACGTAGCAATAGAATAAGACAGGAATAATACCAGGCAGTATAACGAATTTCTGAAATCGGGAGAGAAAAGCGATAAATCGGGTCATACAAATTTTCAATTCGTAGACGCAATGCATTGCGTC
>CALRLS020000271.1:0-7211 GCA_943368815.1 Cyanobium sp. NIES-981 | reverse complement strand
ATCGGGTGATCAACCGGGTTCATAGCAACCCCTCTTACTCTCGGACGAACACCCAACCAACGTTTACGACCGGCCTTACCGTAAGTAACGTTCATGTGGTCTGCGTTTGATACTGTACCTACTGTAGCAATACAAGTAGCCAATACCATTCTCATTTCGCCTGATGGCATTTTCAAGGTTACATATTTACCATCTTTCGCCAACACCTGAGCGTATGTTCCTGCGCTACGTGCCATTTGCGCACCTTTGCCCGGATGTAACTCAATGTTGTGAACAATTGTACCAAGCGGCATACTTCCTAATGGAAGAGAGTTACCGATTTCTGGTGGAACTGATTTTCCAGAGATGATAGTCTGACCTACTTTCAAGCCTTGTGGGGCAATGATGTAAGCTTTTTCGCCGTCAGTATATTGCACTAATGCAATACGCGCTGAACGGTTTGGATCGTATTCGATAGTTTTTACTTCAGCCGAAACGTCTACTTTGTCTCTTTTGAAATCGATGATACGATATTTACGTTTGTGGCCACCACCGATGTAACGTGCGGTACGGTGTCCTTCGTTATTACGACCACCAGTTCTTTTGATCGAGGTAGTTAAGCTTTTCTCCGGTTTACTTGCAGTAATCTCAGAGAAATCTGGCGCTACACGATGACGTTGACCCGGGGTGATTGGTTTTAATTTCTTGATACCCATTTTTACTTATTCTTTTGCAGCCCTTTGGGCTATACTTGAAATTTAATGATGGAATGATTGGCGAATACTCGCGGAATCGTTCTTATAAATTTTCGTAGAAATCAATCATTTCTCCTTCTTTAAGCGTTACAACTGCTTTTTTGAAAGTAGCCGTAATACCAGAAGATGCTCTGCTACGAGTCATTCTTGATTTCTTTTTACCGATCTGACGGATAGTGTTTACAGCCGTAACCGATACACCGTACATCTTTTCGACAGCCTTTGCGATTTCGATTTTATTCGCATCTTTAGCTACCTCAAACACAAACTTACCTTTTGCAGTACTTTTTTGTGTTTTTTCGGTAATGATTGGTCTCTTAAGTACACTCATTTTCTTAATTTATTAGCAAAGCTGCGTGCAGCTTCTTAGTTCAATATTGATTCTATTTTCGACAAAGCACCTTCGCTAATGATCAACTTATCAGCATTGATTAAGTCATAAGTACTTACTTCGTCAGCACTCAAAACTTTAGTTTTTGGAATGTTACGAGCTGATAAATAAACATTGGCATCGTGAGCAGGCAAAATGAAAAGTGTTTTGCTACCAGTTAATGACAACGCACCAAGAAATGCTAAGTAAGATTTTGTCTTTGGAGAGTCGAATGTAAAGTCTTCAATAACTGAGATGTTATTTTCTTTAGCTCTTGCAGAAAAAACTGACTTACGGGCTAATACCTTTACTTTCTTATTCAATTTGAAATCGTAATCACGTGGAGTTGGACCGAATACACGACCACCACCTACGAAAATCGGAGCTTTGGTTGAACCGTGACGAGCACCGCCTGAACCTTTTTGACGAACAATTTTCTTTGTTGAACGTGCAATTTCAGCTCTTTGTTTTGCTTTGTGCGTACCCTGACGCTGATTAGCCAAGTAGTGTTTAACATCTAAGTAAACCACATGTTCGTTTGGCTCGATTCCGAATACGTCGTCTGACAATGTTGCCTTGCGACCTAATTCTTTTCCGTCTTTACTTAATACTGATAATTCCATTGTATCTACCGCATTTTTTCGATGTCGTCCGGTTTCGACCTTCCTAATTAGTGAATTAGTGATTGAGTGAATTAGTGAATAATAATCTCACCCACCACCAGCTTATTTATGTAAAGTAATGTATCCGTTTTTCGCACCAGGGATTGAACCGCTGATAACGATTAAATTTTGCTCAGATATTACTTTCAATACTTTAAGGTTTTGAACAGTTGTACGAGTGTTACCCATACGACCACCCATGCGAATACCTTTGAATACTCTTGATGGGAACGAACATGCACCGATTGAACCCGGGTGACGTCCTCTATTGTGCTGACCGTGGGTTTGACCACCAACACCGGCAAATCCGTGGCGTTTTACAACACCTTGAAAACCACGACCTTTTGAGTATCCGCTTGCATCTAAGAAATCACCTTCTGCGAAAACGTCTTCAATACGAATAGTATCGCCAAGGTTGTATTCTTTTTCAAACTCTTTAAACTCAAGTAATTTACGTTTAGGCGTTGTGCCTGCTTTTTTGAAATGACCTACAAGCGGACGGCTGGTGTTTTTCTCTTTCTTGTCGCCGTAACCTAATTGGATAGCTTTGTAGCCATCTTTATCTTCAGTACGGACCTGAGTTACAACACAAGGACCTGCTTCTATCAAAGTGCAAGGTACTGCTTGACCTTCTGCGTTGAAGATTGTTGTCATTCCAACTTTCTTTCCGATAATTCCAGACATGGTATTTTACGCTTTATTTTGCTATTACGACCTATTTTGATTCTTCGTTAGCCCAATCGAAATCCGGCCTCCAAACGGGGGTGCAAAATTCTAAAAAAATCTGCACTAATACAAACTTCGGTCAAAAATTATTTACTATTACCAGAGGTTGACAATCGTCAACTTGTTCATTACACTGCAAACCATGCGGATTACTCCATTTTGGTAAGGTCAAAAAACTAAAGGTGCAGGACGATTCCTTGTTACCTTGCAGTGATTCCTGTAAAATTCATAGCTTTCGGAGACTGTTCTGATTGATATTTACGAAACTTGTTCGTAGTATTTTTACAGTCAAAGTTAAACTGGTTTCCCGAATGAGTCGGGACTTCATTTAACCAAATGAGGGGTACTCCGTTTTCAATTGAGGTGCAAAGGTATTATTTTTTTCTGTTTGCACAAAATATATTATAAAAGTTTTTCAATTATTTTTCTTGTAGTCAGGCACTTGTATCACGATTTTGCAAATCGTCGCTTTTTACCATTGGGTCAACAATACAATCAATCGAATTCTTTATACTCCTTCTTTATCCTTACAGCATACATTTTCATTAACAAACATTCACAAATCGTTAGGAAATTCTTAACACCTCTCTATACGTACCTGCGCTACTTTTGGGCTTTGTTATCTAAATACATATATTTATGAAAAAGCATTACAATTAATGAGTAGAGAAATGATAAGTATTAAACAAAACAGGCAGGGCGATAAACCCTGCCTGTTTTGTCTACTTCAGTTTTACCTACTTCAACTTCACCGACCAGACTTCAAACCTTGTCTTATTCGTATTATAGATAAAGAGTTTATTATAGGCTTCTGAATATGAGACAGCAGGCAGGGCTGTGGCAGGGAGCGGTTTATCGCCCAGCATTCTACCTTTCAAGTCAAATAATGTATTATTCTTACCATCAAAGATACCTACAAAGCGTAGGTCATTGCCTAAGTCAAAATACCGCAATTGCGATTTCATGAAATTGGTGCTGCCTATCTCGATAACCGAATTGCCCGATTTATTCATAATCAACAAAGAGGTTGGTGTCCGGCGGGCAATGAGCCAGTCTTTATGATTCTGGTCAAAAATCACTTCAAAAACAGTTGCTTTATCTGGCCTCTCCAATTGAATATTAGCCCCATTTAATGAATTTCCGTTCATATCTACTTTCTTTATCTCTCCGGTTTCAGAAATCAGGGTAATGATAGAGTTTTTTCCTTGCCCCTCTTCTACTATCATTTCCGCCGGACGAGACGATAATGGCACCTTTGGAAATCCTTTCAGGAACGGCCCCTGCTCATAAACCACATTAAGCGTACCATCTTTCTGAAGGATAGCCAGATAGGTATTATTCTTGAATTTCACCGGCTGAATCCGCATAATATCTGACAGATGCATCGGAGTTTTGATGCGGTTAATCTTTTGCGTCTCTTCATTAATGATATAGACATTTCCTCCATCGTCAGCCACATATATCTTGGTTTCACTGGCAGCTACTGCCCGTATCGACCCACTAAAGTCAATTTCTGCATAATTTGCCATTAAGCCCTTCTGGCTCTCTCGTGTAAAAAACAAAAGTTTGTCTGCCGTAGTACCCAAATAATGAAGGGCGCCATTCTGAAAATAATCGGTCGGTAGCAGATAGGCACTTGTAAGAGGCTGACTTAATGGTATTGTGTTGATTTCTTTGGCAGAATTACTTAATAATATCGCCTGATTATCCGCCTTCTGTAATAAAATCTCTTCTGAAGTATTATAGGCGTTTTTAATAATAAAAGGTTTACCCATAAATGCCGGACTGGTACTTAGACTATCCTGTAGAAAGAAACGATTAACCAATACCTCTTTTTGTGTTTGTGGAATCTTCTCAATCAGTATTTTCGTGCCAAAAGTATTATTAATCACAAAGTTTTCAACGGCCAAAAAACGCAAGGCTTTTGCCCGCTGCTCATGTTTGTACATAGTACTCTGCCATTTCTGCGGTAATGAGAAATAGAGGTTGTTCCAGATTCTCTGAGGGCTGATAATAGCGGTAACCTGTGCCTGTGGACGAAGCTTTTTTACGAAATCTGTATAAAGGCTTGACTTTGCCCAGGTTTGGCCGAAGTTAAGGTTGTTCAGATATTCGCGCATCGCATCATCATCACTTGCCAGAATCATATAGTCTCCAATCTGGGTATAATAACAATCAGCAAACCCTCTGAAAATTGAGCCAAAAAGCAAGGCTGGCAACTGACTTATCTGAATTTTACGCACATAGTTATTCAGATAGCTAAAAGGCTGAGGCTTAAAATAGGATGATATCTTTTCGGCATTATCTGCAAGATCATCAAAAGCATTCAAGGCATCGGCAGGGTCTTCTGTTTTTATCAGCAATATCTTTTTCGAAGGCTCGTCTGATGAAGTCTCCATTTCGCATAGCACAACCTCATTTTTCAAGATTGAGTAAAGGCTCGTCAGATTCACTCCCAGAAAACTATTCAGGCTATCTCGCTCGGCTAAAAGCGCCTGCTCGTTTCCTCTGAAATAATTATTAAAATCCTGCGCCAGTTTATTCTTGTTCTTAAAACTCATGCGGAAAGTAATGGCGGTATTCTCAGGAATCAGGTCGGTACAGGTAAAAGGCTGGGGCATCTGCTGCCCGAAGATACCTAAGAATGGAATCGTGTTGGTTCCTTTAGAATAAATATAGGCCGAAATTGTATTAGGCATTTTGGGCTTCTCAAAAACAATATCGGGATTCCTTGGCGTGATACTTCCGAAAAACTCTATCAGATTAGGTGAAAGCTGCGAAGGAAGTATATCTGCCACATCCTGTAAGTTTCGACTCTTGAAATAAATATGGGCAATACCCCGGCGGCTTTCCTTGAAAGGCACACTTTCGATAGCTCTGCCAGATTTTATGCGGTTTGCTACTTCTTCCAGCAGTACTTTTGAGCCACTGCAAATCAGAAAATCATCATGAACAAAAAAATTAAAAAGGAGCTGATTATTGACAGTATATAGCTCATCAATTCTTATTCCTTTATAGGTACGCCCGTAGGCTTTCCTTTTAGTTGGGTCTGGTTTTGATAATTGATTCAGAAAATTGGCATCGCCAAAAGCACCTGCAGGGATATAGACAATATATTGAAGATTCTTTTTGGTTTCGCGATGAAGTGAATAGGTAATGAGTTTGCGCGATAAAAACTTTCTGGCGGTTACAGAATCATCAAAACTTTGAGCAATCTCTTTTAGCGGTTGCAGGGCATCGTAGAAAAAAGGAATATCAGCCAATTGGGTAGAGTCAAATCCTTTCTTATTAAAAAGTGAGCTTTGAATTTGCGAACTTTCGACCACTAAAAAAGCGTTGTCAGGAATATAATTCCAGGCATCTCTCCGGGGAGCAAACCAGATACGGTAAGCTATGTATATCGCAACCATTGTCAATAGGGCATTGATATACCACAGGTACTTAGTTTTTATCATAAGAAAGCAACGTAATTCTTTTATAAACAGCGTCTACATTCAATAGCAAAAATTAAAAGTAGATTTGCAAAAGTAAATAAATTTTCATCAAATTTCCTTGAAATACGACCAATTTGAATGAATGATGTGATTAAGAGCTTGTTTAAAAATTATTGTTCGACCTGCAAAGGCATCTTTTTCAGCTATACTGCGTTGCATTTTTTCGATGTAGCTGCTGGCTACATCTGCAAAATGCGCCTTGTCTAGCAGAAAAATCTGACCTTTTCGGTCAGAAAAACAAAATTTAAACAAGCTCCAAATGGTCGGTTTTATAACAAAAAATATGGTTCAATCAGACACTATATGTGCCTTAGCCACTCCGCAAGGTGTAGGAGCTATCGGAGTAATCAGGGTTTCAGGCGAGCGGACTTTCGAGATTGTAAACAAGATTTTCAAAGGGAAGGATTTAACCAAAGTTGAATCTCATACCATACATTTTGGTACTATCAGAGATTATACTGAAACTACCGAAGGGAAAATCATTGACGAAGTTTTGCTATCGGTTTTTAAAACTCCCCGGAGTTTTACCAAAGAAGATGTGATAGAAATATCGTGTCATGGCAGCGACTATATTATCAAATATATACTCAAATTATTGATACAAAACGGTTGCCAGATGGCAAAGCCCGGTGAATTTACGCAAAGGGCTTTCCTGAACGGACAATTTGATTTGGTACAGGCTGAGGCGGTAGCCGACCTTATAGCCGCCGATTCAGAAGCAGCCCATAAAACAGCCTTAAACCAGATGCGGGGCGGTTTTTCAACCCAATTAAAAACCTTACGGGAAGAATTAGTACACTTTGCTTCATTGGTAGAACTCGAACTGGATTTTGGTGAGGAAGACGTTGAATTTGCCGGAAGAGACGATTTAAGGCAATTGATATTGAAAATTCAGAATTTTCTGAAAAAACTAATAGATTCATTTGATGCCGGGAATGTGATTAAAGAAGGAGTTCCGGTGGCCATTATCGGGCCACCTAATGCCGGGAAGTCGACCCTGCTCAACATTTTATTGAATGAAGAAAAAGCCATTGTTACCGAAATTGCTGGTACAACCCGTGATGTGATTGAAGATATACTTTTTATAGGTGGTATAAAATTCAGAATCATTGATACTGCAGGTATTCGCGAGACCAAAGATGTGGTTGAAACCAACGGCATTGAACGCTCAAAACAAGCGATGGAAAAGGCCGAGATTGTTATTCTGCTTTTCGAAAATGAAACC
>CALRLS020000270.1:0-7213 GCA_943368815.1 Cyanobium sp. NIES-981 | reverse complement strand
ATCGAATCGCTCGCAGCAGCGTTTGAGCCAGCGGTGGGTCATCTCCATCGATTTTTTGGCATAGTTATAATCGCAAGGGTAGGGGGCGCACTCATCAAACGCCATGATAATGTCAGCACCAATTACCCGCTGAATATCCATCACGCTCTCAGGGGTAAACAAATGTCTCGACCCATCAATATGTGACTGAAACTTTACTCCTTCTTCTGAAATCTTCCGTATATCTTTCAATGAAAAAACCTGATAACCGCCCGAATCGGTCAGGATAGGGTGGCTCCAGCCGTTGAATTTATGTAATCCGCCTGCTCGTTGCAGAATATCCAGACCCGGGCGCAGGTATAAATGGTAGGTATTACCCAGAATTATCTGGGCTTTAATATCGTTTTCAAGTTCTCTCTGATGTACAGCTTTTACAGTTCCGGCCGTGCCTACGGGCATAAAAATGGGCGTGAGTATTTCGCCGTGGTCGGTTGTTATTTTTCCGGCTCTGGCTTTCGAACCGCTATCTGTTTTTTGTAATTCGTATTTCATGCTGCAAAAATACGAAAGATTCAGATAAAAGATATGGGAATAGTAATACTTGTAATAAGCCAGATTTTAATACGTTTTTGAAATAGAATTAATTTAGATTACTATCTTTGTCTTGATTCTATTCAAGCCCAAATGGAAAAATTACTCAAAGAATTTCTTCATGCCGAAAACATGCATCAGACGCGTCGGCATTTTTTAAATACCTGCACCACTGGTTTAGGAGTAGCAGCATTAAGCTCTCTGATGGCCGGGTGTTTTCCAAAAAAATCCGGTGAGAATCAGGCAATGGTTGACCCAACTTTGCCAAAGAGCCCACATTTTGCCCCAAAGGTCAAAAGGGTTATCTATATCCACATGGCTGGTGCGCCATCGCAGTTAGAATTGTTTGATTATAAGCCTGAATTGCAGAAATATGATGGACGGGACTGTCCGCAGGAATTTCTGGAGGGTAAGAAATTTGCATTTATCAGGGGTGTTCCTAAGATGTTGGGGCCATTGGCACAATTCAGCCAGCGAGGACAATCAGGGGCTTATATTTCAGATTTTATGCCTTATCTGCCGGAAGTAGCCGATGATTTGACTTTCCTGAAAGCGATGTACACCGACCAGTTTAACCATGCGCCTGCTCAATTGTTGATGCAGACAGGCAGCCCCCGTCTGGGACGACCAAGTCTGGGTTCATGGGCGATGTATGGTCTGGGTACTGAAAATCAGAATCTTCCCGGCTTTATTGTACTGGCATCTGGTGGCAAAAGCCCGGATGCAGGTAAAAGTATATGGGGAAATGGTTTTCTGCCATCAATTTATCAGGGAGTGCAATGCAGAACAGGCCCTGACCCGGTGCTATATGTATCCGACCCGCACGGCATGAGCAGGGATATACGGAAGCAGACCATTGAGGCTATTAATGAGATTAACAGACAACAATACGAAGAAGTACAGGACCCTGAAATATTAACCCGTATTGCGCAATACGAAATGGCTTTCAGAATGCAGATGTCGGTGCCGGAGGTAATGGACATCAGCAAGGAACCGGAATGGGTGCGGAATATGTATGGAGCAGAACCGGGAGAGGCTTCGTTTGCCAATAATTGTCTTTTGGCCAGAAGGCTGGTCGAAAACGGTGTGCGATTTGTTCAACTCTACCATTGGGGCTGGGATTCGCATGGCACAGACCAACGCTTATCATTAGACGGTGGTTTTAAAGACCTTTGCCAGATAACCGACCGTGCGGTTACAGGCTTGATAAAAGACCTGAAAATGAGGGGTTTGCTTGACGAAACCCTTGTGGTATGGGGAGGTGAATTTGGCAGAACACCTATGCAGGAAAACCGTGACGGACAGACATTACCTTTCAAGGGTCGAGACCACCATTTGGATGCCTTTACTGTATTCATGGCAGGCGGTGGCCTGAAAAAGGGTATGAGTTTCGGTGAAACTGACCCGCTCGGTTATTATGGTGTAAAAGACCGTACGCACGTTCATGATTTGCAGGCCACGATTCTACATCTATTAGGCTTTGACCATGAGAAACTGACCTATTTCTTCCAGGGTCGCCCTTTCAGGCTGACAGATGTTGCAGGGAAAGTTATCAAGCCGATATTGAGTTAAGGGGGAATAGTGAATGGTGAATTAGCGAATAATGATTTTTCGGAATTAAATTCTCAATAAAATTATTCCATTTTGTAAAGACGTAATGCATTACGTCTCCTGTCGTCGAATTTGAGCATCTATTGATTTCAAAATCCTATCAAAAAACGCATTTAAAGGATTGGATAGCCAAACTTCAGAGCCGGACTTAAGTCCGGCATTGTAATAAAGGGCGCGGCGTCCGCTTTGTTACCCTAGACGGCAACTTCAGTCGCTGATACTCTACGAATTATATATAAATAAATCCAAAATGCACTACAGATTTCAATAATAATGAATCTCCTTTTTATATGCAGCCGTAATCAATGGCGCAGCCCTACAGCTGAGGCAATTTTTAAAAACCATGCAGACCATCAGACCAAATCGGCAGGTACAGAGCCATCTGCTCGTATCAGACTGACGGAGAAGCTATTGTTATGGGCAGATATGGTTTTTGTGATGGAGAAAAAACACAGGCAGCGTATCCAACAAAAATTCCCGCATCTCGTTAATGAGAAGGAAATCGTTGTACTGGATATTCCGGACGAATATCAGTTCATGGACGAAGAACTGGTATTGTCGCTAAAAACTGCAGTTTTGCCTTATTTATAAATTTTTTTCTGACCTTATTTAGACTTATCATTCACAATTATTAAATTTAACAATTCAACTAATCGGATATTTCCGACATCTATCAAAAACCTATCAGTATACTATGAAAAGAAGAGACTTCCTGCAAAAAGGAGCTTTGGCTCTTGCGGCCTCCACTTCCTTAACTCATGAATTATTTGCAGCAAAAAAGAAAGGCGAGATGGTGGGCGTACAGCTCTATTCAGTGCGTGCCGAAATGCAAAAAGACCCATTGGGTACTTTGAAAAAAGTAGCTGAGATGGGTTATAAACATGTTGAACATGCCAACTACGTTAACGGTAAAATGTATGGATATACACCTACAGAGTTTAAGAAAATTCTGGATGATTTAGGCTTGAAAATGCCAAGTGGACACACAGTAATGGGTAAACAACACTGGGATGAAGCCAAAGGTGAGTTTACTGATCTTTGGAAAAAAACAGTGGAAGATGCGGCTATTTGCGGACAAAAATATGTGATAAGCCCTTGGTTAGACGTAAGCCTGCGCAAAGATTTGGATAGTCTGAAACGTTTTATGGATGTTTTCAATAAATCGGGTGAATTATGTCAGAAATCGGGTATGAAATTTGGCTATCATAACCACGATTTTGAATTTAGCCTGAAATTAAGCGCTGTACCGGTCTATGACCTTATTTTACAGAACACAGATCCTAAACTCGTGATTCAACAATTGGATATAGGTAATATGTATGGTGGTGGTGGAAGAGCTGCCGATTTACTGAAACGCTATCCGGGCCGTTTTGAATCCATGCACGTGAAAGATGAAATCGCAGTAGCAGGTGCTGCCAGCGAAAAATACGAAAGTACGATATTAGGTACTGGTATTATCAATACAAAGGAAGTGATTGATATGGGCAGAAAATCAGGTGGTACTGTACATTTCATCGTTGAACAGGAATCTTATCAGGGCAAAGCTCCGATAGATACTATCAAAGAAGATCTGGAAATTTTGCATAAATGGGGATATAAATAATTGAGTGATTGTGTGAATGAGTGATTTTTTGCTAGGGGTAAAGGGCATGGAGCATGGGGTAAAAAGATAATTAATTATCTCGGCAAGAGCCACTTAATCACTAATTCGCTCAATCACTAATTCACTAATTAGATTTATGAACCGACGAAATATTATTAAAGGAATAGGGGGAGGCATGATGGCCTCCTTTTTCCATAATGAACTGTTTGCTGCTTCCAACAGTCGGTTCCGTATTGGTGCCTGCGACTGGTCTATTAATAATACCGGGAATTTGGGGGCTATGGAAATGGCCAGGCGCATCGGTCTGGACGGTGTCCAGATAAGTCTGGGTTCAGCAGAAAACAATATGCACCTGCGCCAGAAAGATGTGCAGAAAGCCTACAAAGCCTTAGCAGATATTTTTAAAGTGGGTTTTACCGGACTGGGAATAGGGGAGATGAACAATATCCCCTATAAATCAGACGACCGTACCGACGAGTGGGTATCTGATAGCATAGATGTTGCCAAAGCAATGGGCGTTAAGGTGGTTCTATTAGCTTTTTTCTACAATGGCGACCTAAAAAATGACCCTAAAGGACAGGAGGTAGTCATCAAAAAGTTCAGGCAGGTAGCACCTAAAGCTGAGCGATTGGGTATCACACTGGGTATTGAATCGTGGTTAAGTGCCGAAGAACACATGCACATCATTGATGCCGTAGGCTCAAAGGCTGTGAAATGTTATTATGATGTTGCCAACTCGCAGCACATGGGCTATGATATTTATAAAGAGATTCGATGGTTGGGCAAGCAAAACCAGATTTGTGAATTTCATTTCAAAGAAAACGGTGCTTTACTGGGCAAAGGCAAAGTAGATTTTGCAGAAGTAAGACGCTGCATTGATGAAATAGGCTATACCGGCAGTATCCAGATTGAAGGCGCAGTACCAGAAGGGAAAAGTATGTTTGAAAGCTATCTTCAGAATAATGAGTGTGTGAGGGGGGTGCTGAAATAAAATGAGTGAATTAGCGATTTAGTGAATGAGTGATTAAATTTATTAATAATTGTTTGGTAGGGTTGATAATTAAGTTCTTATTTTTATCTACCAACCTACAATATTTCGCTGGCTATAAAATACTCAAATCACTCATTCACTAATTCACGCAATCACTCAATATATTTTATCTATACTCTACTAAAATACTAGATATTTTATCTAAGAAATAAAAGGCCATTAGGCAAAATCGAAACTAAACCATTTCTTTCTCATAAAAATTATCTGCCTTTCTATTAATTTGTTTCGACAACTAATTTCTAAATTTATTATATTTGCAGAACAATCTGTAATGAACTCTTTGTTGTATCAGCAATAGCTCATTTACCGCTACGGCGGAGCCTTCAACAACACATTTTAAATCCTGATGAAAATCAATCTCAATACACAAGAATCCTTTGAAAGCCGACACCAGGGCAAAAGCGAAAGCGACTTAAATGCAATGCTTAAAACCATCGGTGCTGATTCGCTTGAAACACTCATCAATCAGACAGTTCCGGAGCAGATTCGTCTGCAAACCCCGCTAAATCTGCCAAAAGCCAAATCAGAAGCCGATTTTCTGGCTGATTTCAAGGTGCTGGCTCAAAAAAACAAAATCTTTAAATCTTATATCGGTACCGGATATTATGATACCGTTGTACCGAATGTTATTCTAAGAAATATCCTCGAAAACCCTTCGTGGTATACCGCTTATACTCCTTATCAGGCCGAAATTGCTCAGGGTCGTTTAGAAATGCTCCTGAATTTCCAGACGATGGTCATCGACCTGACGGGTATGGAAATCGCCAATGCGTCTTTATTAGATGAAGGTACAGCAGCAGCAGAAGCTATGACGATGTTGCACAATATCCGTCCGGCTGCTAAGAAAAACGCCAACACATTTTTCATTTCAGAGCTTTGCCACCCGCAAACGATTGATGTGGTATTAGGTCGTGCGAAGCCTCTGGGTATTACTGTAGTAGTTGGTAACCATGAAACTTTTGACATGACTCAGGAAGATGTTTATGGTCTATTGCTGCAATATCCTGCTACAAACGGAGAAGTATATGATTATACAGATTTAATCACCTCAGCACATGAACTGCATATAAGTGTAGCGGTAGCAGCTGATTTACTTGCATTGACCCTATTAACCCCTCCGGGCGAAATGGGTGCTGATGTAGTAATAGGTTCGGCTCAACGCTTGGGTGTGCCTATGGGTTATGGCGGGCCTCATGCGGCTTATTTTGCCACCAAGGATGCTTTCAAACGTCAGATTCCGGGTCGTATCATTGGGGTTTCAGTAGATGCTCAGGGAAACCGTGCTTTGCGTATGGCTTTGCAAACCCGTGAGCAACATATCCGCCGTGAAAAAGCAACTTCTAATATATGTACCGCTCAGGTATTGCTATCAGTAATGGCAGCAGCTTACGGTATCTATCATGGGCCACAAGGCATTAAGAACATAGCTGCAAAGGTGCATGGCTTAACCAGACTATTTGCCGAATCGGTAGAAGGTCTGGATTATCAGGTATTAACAGATAATTATTTCGATACAGTTACAATACATACAGAAGATAGTACGGCACTTCGTGCCATTGCCGAAAATAAAGGTGTTAATTTCAGATACCTGGAACAAGGCAATGTAAGTATCTCTTTCGATGAAACCAAGACTTTGGCAGATGTAGAAGAACTGCTTAATATCTTTGCAGAAGCCAATGGGAAAGATACTAAAATCAATCTGAAATCTGAAATTGATATTGTTTTTGCACCAAGTCTGAGCCGTACCTCTGCTTATATGACTCATCCGGTGTTCAGTAGCTATCATACCGAACATGAGATGTTGCGTTACCTGAAATCATTGGAAAATAAAGACTTATCACTGGTGCATTCAATGATTTCGTTGGGAAGCTGTACCATGAAACTCAATGCTACCGCCGAGATGATTCCGGTAACATGGCCTGAGTTTGGTAAGATGCACCCATTTGCACCACTGGAACAAACACAGGGGTATCAACAATTATTTGAAGAATTGAATGATTACTTGTGTGCCATAACTGGTTTTGCCAGAATGTCTTTACAACCTAATTCAGGTGCACAGGGCGAATACGCAGGTTTAATGGTTATCAGGGCCTATCATGATAGTCGTGAAGAAGGACACCGCAATATTGCCTTAATTCCCTCATCGGCGCATGGTACAAACCCGGCATCGGCTGTGATGGCAGGTATGCAGGTAATTGTAACCAAATGTGATGAAAGAGGTAATATTGATGTAGAAGACCTGAGAGCCAAGGCAGAACAATATGCTGACAAATTATCATGTCTGATGGTGACCTACCCATCAACACATGGGGTTTTTGAAGAATCAATCAAAGAGATATGTGAGATTATTCACCAGAATGGGGGACAGGTATATATGG
>CALRLS020000269.1:0-7276 GCA_943368815.1 Cyanobium sp. NIES-981 | reverse complement strand
GATAAAGCTTTCAAGTCTTTTCGTTCACACCATTGATCAATCAGCATTTCTAAAACAGGATTCTGATTTCTTACAATACCAACTCTTTTCAGCCCTTCAGTTAATCCTGATTTTATCATGTTTCCATACGGGTTATCAGCCAGACTAACTGCATAATCAGCCCCTAGCTGATAATAATGAATAGATTCATTGATTTGGCCGAGATCTTCGTAAGATTTACCAACATTCAGGCACAATGAGGGCAGATATTTCTTCATACCATCATCCTCAATTTTATTGGCTAATCGGTAGGATTCTAAATTCCATTTCAGTTTGTCTTCTAATGATAATTGTCGGCGAGCCATATAATGTGCTGCTATAAATGCATCAAAATCATCAGAAGCCAGTTCCCAGGCCATTTTAAATAATGCTTCTGATTCTTCAAGTTTCCCTTCAAACTCAGCATTCATGCCTTTTGTGCATAACTGAACTACTTTATTGCCCGGTTCAATATCCATGTCAATGTGGAATATTTACAATCTCTAATCCCCTTATATTTACTTTATTGCCTTCTACCAAAACTGAAATCGGTAATTCAGAAAGATTTTCAATGGCAATATGTGCCGGGTAGATAGCAATTTTCGTAGCATTTTGCCTGAATCCGACTCTGAAAGAAAAACTTTGCCATTGCTCAGGCAAAAAAGGGCTGAATGAAAGCATGTTATCTTTTATCCGCATACCACCAAAACCTTTCACAACCGACATCCAGGTGCCAGCCATAGAGGTTATATGCAAGCCATCTTCGGTATCGTTATTATAATCATCAAGATCCAGACGGGCTGTTCTTACGTACATTTCATATGCTTTTTCTTTCTTACCCAATTTAGCAGCCTGAATCACATGCACACATGGCGACAAAGATGATTCATGAACTGTCATAGGCTCATAAAAATCAAAGTTCCGTCTGAGTTCATCAACCGAAAAATCATCTTCAAAGAAATACATTCCCTGCAATACATCGGCTTGTTTAATAAAACATGACCTTAAAATTCTGTCCCATGACCATTTCTGATTAATTGGTCGATGCTCGCTGATATCAGCTACTGTTAATAATTCCTTATCCAGAAAACCATCCTGCTGTAAAAATACCTCACGCTCAGGGTCATAAGGTAAATGCATATTTTTAATAATGTTTTTCCATCTTGATGTTTCGGCTGTTTCATCAAAACTGGTCAGTCTCGCAATGTCTTCAAAAGTCAACTCATTGCGTTTGACTTTTTCGATGGCTTCAAGCGTATATTTCAGACACCACACTGACAGATAATTGGTATACCAGTTATTGTTTACGTTGTTTTCGTATTCATTTGGTCCGGTAACACCAAGCATTACATATTTTTGAAGAGACGAAGACCAGTTGATTCTTTGTGACCAGAATCTGGCAATGCCAATCAATACTTCTAAACCATATTCGCTCAGATAATTTTCATCACCTGTATATCTGATATAATCATAAATTGCATAAGCAATAGCGCCATTACGGTGTATTTCCTCAAAGGTAATTTCCCATTCATTGTGGCATTCTTCTCCATTCATGGTAACCATCGGATACAAGGCCGCACCACCGGAAAAACCCAGTTTTCCGGCATTTTCAATGGCTCTTTTCAGGTGATTATGCCGATAAACCAATAAGTTTCTGGCTACTTTCTGTTCTGAAGTTGAAAGATAGAAGGGCAGGCAATAGGCTTCTGTGTCCCAATAGGTTGAGCCACCGTATTTTTCGCCTGTAAAACCTTTCGGGCCGATGTTTAGTCTTGCATCTTCCCCGGTATAGGTCTGTTGCAACTGAAAAATATTAAACCTGATACCCTGTTGTGCTGCGATGTCTCCCTCTATCTGAATGTCATTGCCTTCCCATTTTGTTTTCCAGGCCAATTTTTGCTCTTCCAGCATCCGGCTAAAGCCTTTGTCTGCAATGCGTTCCAGGTATTTCTTAGCCTCCGCACTCAGGTTTTCAAGCGCATAATTTTCTGATGAGAGATTGACCGCATATTTATAAATAACAGTCTCTTCGCCCTGCTTCAGATTAGCACTGATTTCATTAGCAACATATTTGTCTTTCTTAATGGGTAGCGTTGGTAAATCAATCAACTCACCACCTTGATGGCACTCAAACCTCATACCTGTGCAAACCTGAAAAACAGGCACCGATTCCCATTTAGATTTTTTGGTTTCTAGGGTAAGATAAGCCTCACTATGAGCTGTTTCCTTGCTTATTTCATTCCAGAATTTCTCTCCGTGGTTAGAATCTTTATTAGAAATATCGCCATCTAACGAAATATTCAATTTAGCGCGTGCAGAAAAATTCAGTGGGGTAATAGAAAAGCGAATCACACCCGATTCATCATCTTTTAAACTACAGAATCGGAGCGTATTAATTTTAAGAGATTTGCCTGATGGTAATGTTGCAACAAAAGAACGTTCGAGAGTACCCTCAAACATATTTAATACTCTTCTGAATTCGTTGACCTCGCAATGTGCTAAATCGAGTACTTCTCCTTCAATCTCAAGGTCTATTCCTGTCCAATTACAGGCATTTAATACTTTTGCAAAATAATTCGGATAGCCGTTTTTCCACCAGCCTACCCGGGTTTTATCAGGAAACCAGACTCCTGCCACATAATTCCCCTGTAAAGTCTTACCTGAATAGTGTTCCTCAAAATTACCTCTTCCACCCATACGACCATTGCCAAGGCTCATCAGGCTTTCGGTAATTTCGTTGTATTCGGGATGGAAGCCTTCTTCAATAATACACCATTCATCATGGACAATGTAATTTTTCATAAGTATGCAATAGCGGTTATCCGCTTATTTTAGGTTAAAGTACGTGTTTTTTTGAAATTGAGTGAATTGTCTGAACTTTGCCGCGACGGCGGACCATTTTACCTGATTTCACAGATTCTTAAATAGCTGCGTAGAGGTTTTAATTAAAACTCACATGTATTCAATCAGTGAAATCCTAAAATCAGCTAAATCAAAGTTCAAGACTTAATTCACTTCAGCCAACAATTCATGAATATCAAGGCCGACTAAATTTTCAAATACAATATCTGCTTCGATTAATACTTCTTTTTTACCAATACCTACGGCCTTCATTCCTCCGTTTTTGGCGGCTTCAACTCCGGCAACAGCATCTTCAAAAACCAGACATTTAGATGGAGACAACCCTAATTCTTCAGCGCCTTTCAAAAATACTTCCGGGTCGGGTTTGCCTTTCGCTATTTTGGTGCCATCAATAATGGCATCGAAATCATCAAGCATACCTATTCGTTCCAGTATCAACTTTGCATTTTTACTCACAGAGCCAAGCGCAGTTTTAATATTTTCTCTTTTTACCTGCACAAAAAAATCAGTTACACCCGGCAGAATATCTGCAGGACTCATCGTACTCACCAAATTAAGGTAGTTCTCGTTTTTTTGTGTAGCTAAGGATAGTTTTTTCTCCTCACTCAGTTCAAGGCCTCCATGCGCCAGAATAATATCCAATGATTCCATTCTGCTGACACCTTTCAGTTGTTCATTAAACTCTTCTGAAATATCAAAGCCTAATTCATTAGCCATTTGTTTCCATGCCTGGTAATGATAAATGGCAGTATCTACAATAACTCCATCTAAATCAAATAAAAAAGCCTTAATCATGTATTTTCTTTGGTTGTTTTTTGAGGTCACAGCCTGATATTTCTGTGACATTACAAATTAACTAATAGTTTTTATAAGAGCAATTGTCAGAAGGTAGAAAATTGCTCTGAATTGTATTTTTTTAATAAGTTATCTTAATTCTTAATCTCCAGTACTAGAGCCGTCATCGGTGGGACTTTGATATTTTTCAGATCATTAAGCGTTTCCCCGGTCATAATATTCTTTGCAGATTGAGGTGTTTTCAGCATCTCTGCGAAATTCTGTGTTTTTATTTCTTTTTCAACGCTATTCGAATTACTGATAACCATTACACGTTGCTTATCGGTATATCTGAAATAGACATAGATACCATCAAAGGGTAGAAACTGCCTCATTTTACCTTTCGTTAGCGCTTCTGATGTTCTGCGGTAATTCAATAGTTTTTTGTTCCATTCAAAAGCCTCATTTTCCTTTTCGTTCCGGCCACTGGCCGCAAATTTATTGTCTTTATCATCTTGCCATCCACCCGGGAAATCTCTTCTTACTTCTGCGTCTGACGGATTCTTGAAGTTTTTCATCAATATCTCAGTGCCATAATACATCTGTGGTATACCTCTAAGGGTATATAGCCATGTAAGACCCATTTTATACTTATTGAAGTCTTCACCTATTACAGAGTAGAACCGGTCGCTGTCGTGGTTTTCGACAAAAGGCACCAGCCTTTCAGGGTTCTGATAAACAAGGTCCTGCGCAATTACCTGATACAAGCGGTTTACGCCCTCGTTCCAGCCGTATTTTTCGTTAAGGGCAGTATTAATGGCACTTTGTATCTGAAAATCACAGCTAGATGGCAGATTGCATTTGAAAGGAATATTATAGTTGTTCTTGGTAAAATACGACTGGCTGATAACTGTACTAACTGCAGACTCTCCAAAAAGCAACATATTCGGGTGTTCGTCTAAGATGGCCTTATTGCATTTATTCATAAACTCCATATCATTATAGATATAGGTATCAATTCGCCATGCATCTATATTAAACAACTCAATAGTCCAGAGGGCATGTTGAATAAGGAAATTTGCCACATACGGGTTTTTCTGATTCAAATCAGGCAGGAATGGGACAAACCAGCCATTAGAGCTGACTTTTTTATCATAATCTGAGGCATGAATATCAAATAGAGGTTGGTCTTTATAGGAGGTGTTGGTATAATTATCCCATTGATTCAACCAGTCTTTAGAAGGCATATCTCTTAAAAACCAGTGGTTGATTCCTGCATGGTTATATACGGCATCCTGCACAACCTTTATGCCTTTTTCGTGCGCTGCATTGATTAATTTCAGATAGGTTTCATTGCCACCTAAACGTTTGTCTACATTATAATGGTCGGTAAAGCCGTATCCATGATACGCACTTCTCATACTGCCGCCCTCATTGGTGATTGGCTGATTATTTTCAATAACCGGAGTAAGCCATAGAGAAGTAACGCCTAATTCCTTGAAATAATCCAGATGATTGATAATACCCTGCAAATCACCACCATGTCTCAGCCATGGATTTTGTCTGTCTGAATTATTATCAATCATATCGCTAAACTTATCATTCGATTCGTCTCCGTTTGAAAAACGGTCAGGCATAATGAGATAGATGACATCTGCCTGAGTGAGGGCTTGGGGTTTGGCCGTTCGGGTCTTTAGCTCATAGTCAATTTTTGCTGTATTAACTCCTGACCCAACAATAAAAGCCAGTTTTCCGGCTTTAGCTGCTTTAGTAATTTCCAGATCAACAAAAAGATAATTCGGATTTTCGACCTTATTTACTTTCTTTATTTTTACTCCGGAGTAAGGCTGTAAAGTGATTTTATTGGCTGCTATATCCTTGCCATAAAACAAGATTTGCACATTGGGATTTTTCATACCAACCCACCAGTTTGTAGGGTTGATTCGTTGTATATCAGGTTTTTGTCCAAAAAGTTCTATAAAAAACAATAATTGCACAAAAACAAGAATAATAGGTTTTCCGTTAAACTTCATTGAGTTAAAGTGATTCGTTTATGAAGCTGTTAAGCCGCTTCTTTATGACAAAATAACACAAACAAAGTATTTTTTCATAAAAAAATACTCATTAGATTTGAAAACACTTTAACCTGTTATAAAGATGTGTAAGAAAATATGCTTTGCCTTTATACTTTTTTGTCATTGGGCAATAGCACAAACACCATTAAAAATGACCAAAGAAAAAACTAAAACTGCAATCAAGACCGACAAACTGGTGGTCTATCAAATCTACACGCGATTATTCGGCAATACCACAACCACTAACAAATTCAACGGTACCATTAAAGAAAACGGGTGTGGTAAATTCAATGACATTAACGACAAGGCTTTACTGGCTTTGAAGAAATTCGGGGTTTCGCATGTATGGTACACGGGTATAATCGAACATGCCACTATGACAGATTATACCAAGTATGGTTCGCCCAAAGATAATCCTCTAGTTGTGAAAGGAATTGCGGGCTCTCCCTATGCCGTGAAAGACTATTATGATGTAGACCCGGATCTGGCAGTGAATGTAAAAAACAGAATGAAAGAATTTGAGGCGCTGGTGCAGAGGAGTCATAAAAACGATTTAAAAGTTATTATCGATTTTGTGCCTAACCATGTGGCCCGCAATTATCATTCTGACCTAAAACCTGTTGGTGTCAGAGATTTTGGTGAAGACGATAATAAATCTAGGAATTTTGCGGTCAATAATAATTTCTATTATATACCCGGGCAGGCATTTGTAGTACCCGATGGAGTGAATCCTCCCGTAAAGGTTACAGAACCTTATATCGAAGACCCTGCAAAAGCAACGGGGAATGATGTGTTTCAATCAAACCCAAGTATTAACGACTGGTTTGAAACCGTAAAATTGAATTACGGGGTCGATTATCTTGATAACCGGACTACTTATTTTAACCCTGTGCCAAGTACCTGGTTAAAAATGAGAGATATATTGCTCTTCTGGACTTCCAAAGGCGTTGATGGTTTCAGATGCGATATGGCCGAAATGGTGCCGAAGGAGTTCTGGGGTTGGGTAATACCTGAAGTAAAAAAAGTTAACCCTGATATTACTTTCATTGCCGAAATCTATAACCCATCGGCTTACTGGTCTTATATCAATGAAGGGAAATTTGATTATCTCTACGATAAAGTTGGTTTGTATGATGCTTTAAGGCGATTGATGCAGGGTGCAGGTGATGCTAATGATATTACCAGGGTCTGGCAGAATGAATCCGGCAATTTTGCGAATCATATGATACGCTTTTTAGAAAATCATGATGAGCACCGCATCTGCTCTAAGTTCTTTGTCGGTGATGCTTTCAAGGCAGTGCCTTCCATGATTGTGAGTGCTACACTGCATACTGGCCCTGTTATGTTATTTTTTGGACAGGAAGTAGGCGTGAATCCAAACGTAGCAGAGGGCTTTAGTGGTGATGACGGACGGACGACTATTTTTGATTATTGGGGAGTACCTGAATTTCAGAACTGGGTGAATAACCATAAATATGATGGTGGAAAATTAACGCCTGACCAAAAGAAAATCCGGAAATTCTATGCTGATTTATTAAAGTTTGTCA
>CALRLS020000268.1:0-7302 GCA_943368815.1 Cyanobium sp. NIES-981 | reverse complement strand
CAATTCAAAAGTCAAGAGTACAACCATTGAATTTTGATTTTTCGGACAGAGTTTAATACCTTTAAGGATTCAACCTTATTTGTATTAAAGAGCATGAAAAATCCACTGCTAGCCTTTATCCTCCTGGCCATTTGTTTCGCTGCACAAGCACAAAAAAACAATCCTCAGAAAGAAGAGTGGCAACAACTCTTTAATGGCAAAGACTTATCAGGTTGGGACCTTAAAATAGCCGGACAAGACCTGAACGATAATTATAAAAACACGTTTCGCGTTAAAGACGGAATCCTGCAGATAGCCTACGATGAATATCAGGAGTTCGATGGCAAGTTCGGGCACATCTACTACAATCAGCCTTTTTCATATTATAAACTCCGTTTTACTTATCGCTTTACAGGCAATCAGACCAAAGGCGGGGCATCCTGGAATGTCAGGAACAGTGGTGTAATGCTACATTCTCAATCGGCTGCCAGTTTATCAAAAGGCCAGGATTTCCCAGTTTCCCTGGAACTACAAATGTTAGGCGGTTTAGGTAAAGGAGAACGTCATACGGCAAACCTTTGCACACCCGGTACGCAAGTGTATATCAACGGAAAACTGAATACCCAGCACTGCATTGATTCGTGGTCAAAGACCTATGATGGCGACCAGTGGGTGACGATAGAAGCCCTTGTATTGGGAGATTCCCTTATACAACACCTGATTGATAATCAGGTAGTATTTGCCTTCGAAAAGCCACAGGTTGGCGGTGGCTTTGTGAGCAAAGACTATGGCTTCAAAGAGGCACATATAGACGATGCAGCCGCACAGGAATGGATAAAAAAAGATAGCACACCCCTAGGCGAAGGCTACATAGCCTTACAAGCCGAAAGCCATCCGATAGAGTTTAAGAAAGTTGAATTACTGAATCTGAAAGGTTGTATGGACCCAAAGGCTCTCAATTTCAAATCATATTATCTCAAGGCAGATAATTCTTTGTGCAAGTATAAAAAATGAGTATTGCATATCCCCAGCAAAAAAGGATAGCCTCTATTGACAAAGACTATGATTAATACTCTTTACATTTCTGAATCACCTCCTCAGTCTTTTTGATAAGCGCTTTCAGGGATTCTATCGGAATGCTTAATTTAGAATAAGCATTTTGCCTGAACTGAGGGTCGTCTTTATGATAGATAATATCTTCAAAGCTATCTACTATTTCATCGCCATAGGCGTTAATTTTCTTAATTTCCTCGGGAGAATAATAAGGAATCAGATTGAGCCGCTTAGTAATATCTTTAAAATATTCTTTTGTTTCGTTGGTAAAATATTTAACAAATTCCTCCGAAGCATCGTCTCGTTCCATCTGTATTACTCTGATCCAGTAATTTTGAATATAATGATTGTTTTCCTTCAATATACTGAAGGCTGTTCTATTGACGAGACAGGTCGGTTCATTTGCTGGTTTTCCTGTCTGAACGGGAGTTTTTTGAGCAGGCTCATTAATTGCTTGTCCGCCTTTAGGATTAGGTGTCTCAGGAGTTTCTGTCTGAACTTTGTCTTCTATTTTAAAAACAGGGTTTTGTTCTACACCATTTTCAAACGCTAACTGAGCTGTACTTTTAGTCGCTTTATCCAATAGCGACTCCCATGTAGCTTCATTTTTAACGCCTCCGGCAGTCATTTCAAAAAGTGCTTCCCGAAAACTCACAGAAAACCACCCGCCATAATTATCGCTAAACGATTGTTGGTTTCGTTTACATGTATAAAGCAAAATAGAGGATTTATTTCTCAGGAAGAGGTTTTTGAGTTGCTCAGGATTAAATGTTGGCGGTGGCATTCCTTGTTGTGTATTGGAAGTTTTTGCCTTAGTCCTGTCAGCTTTCTGACGATTACAGGCTTCCGCAAAAGTAATAGTCAGCCTGGCTGATTTTGACTTTAGCGCCTGATAGATTACTTCTATATTTCTGGAATTCTGCTCGCTTGGGTTATCCTTACCCATATACAACATAGGCGACTCCGTTAAGGAATTATTCCAGCCATGACCGATAAAGTAGAAAAAGATAATATCTTTAGGACTCTCAATCTTAAAGTTTTCAACTATCTCGTCTAATTTTTTAGCATTAAAATTTTGTCTGGTAAAAACACGATAGTTTTTTTTCAATCCGGTATTGGTTGAAATAATATCTGAAAGCCTATCGAGTTGTGCCAGTGTTTCTTGTGTTGGCCCACCCAGACTTGGATCGTCTATATCAGCAAAAATCAAATAATGAATCGTTTGGGCTTTAGCTGAATAACATAAAAATAAGACTAAGAAAAAACTAATTATCTTCTTCATTAAAACAACAATTATCTTTTTGGATATTTATAATCGGGATTTGCTTATTATCAGAAAGAGCGGAGGTATTTTTAATAGCTAATTCTCTTATAGCAGACCAATCAGCAGTTTTTGCACCATTTCTGGTTTCGTCAGTCAGCGTATTTTCAATAGCCTGCAACCATAAAGACCCTCTGATAGAATCACTGAAAGATGCCTGCCCCTTACTGCTGGAGGTCATAATAATTACCTGCCTTGTTTTTGCAGGAAAAAATAATGCTTTATAATTTTCAACTACCTTAATGCTTGGCATCTCACTAAGACCTACAAACGATACTCTGGGAGCAAGGGCCCTGGGAATTATCTTCACTTTGGCATAAACCGGACGATTCGTATTATCTACCTGATTAGAAATCAACTCAACAGCTTTCTCTTTATTCCCACAATCAGCAGAAATAATTAATGTTCGTGGCAACTTACCCCGCAGGGTACTTATCACTTCTCTCATAGCCATACTTCCCCCATTCAACTGCATTGTCGGATAGGCCCTGTCACCATCATTGAAGCCCAAACCCGAATAGTGAAACCATACTACATCTTTATCCGACAGGTTTTGCTTTAAATTCTGAAGCGTTAGCCTGATTGTTTGTGGTGTATAATTAGCACTATCGCCAAAATCAAAATGATATTTCGTGAGATTGGCGTATTTTGCCAAATCATTAATCATTCTGTTAAACGTTTCATGGTCTG
The DNA here is from genome assembly GCA_943368815.1 of Cyanobium sp. NIES-981. GTDB lineage: Bacteria > Bacteroidota > Bacteroidia > Cytophagales > Spirosomataceae > Emticicia. Next base: position 4,259 of record CALRLS020000268.1, on the reverse strand, counting down.
CCAACCTATCTGGCCGGGCAGCATTATTTGTTTCTATCACGCTAAAAACATATAAGTTCTGAGCAGAGAGTTGAGTTGACAGAAACAAAAAAAGAAGCAGGAATTTAGTATAATTAGTTTTCATCTTCGGTTGGATCAGCGGGGCAGTCAATTTCTATTCTTGGTTTTTGTTCATTATCAGTAATAATGCTTACATAACTTTCCAATCGGTCTTTTACGCTTCCTTTTGCTTTCATATCAATACCCCAGCGAGGATTGGCTACGGAAGTAACATCATCAACAATTTTTACAAATGCTTTTAAAAAACACGAACTCCCATCCTCTTGTGTACGCCTGGAAACCTGCCCGAACGAAGCAGAAGCCATTTTGACAAACATTCGCTTTTTACATTCCGAGCTTTTTACAAACAACTGCTCATAGTAATTAGAACTTTCAATATCATGCGCTATTGGGGCAGCTTTGGCTAGTCTTTCGGTTTCTAACATATTGTCACAATCAACCATTATAAGGTTTAGTTTCCCGGCTTTAGGTCTCAAAATCTCAATGATATCCCGCATAGCTATACTTCCCCCTCCGGCTAGTTCCATTTTAGGCCAGGTTCTGTCTGAAGAAGCGCTGCCTGAACCCGAAAAGTAAAAGATTACTATATCTTTATGGATAGTTATGTCTTCTTTTATAATTCTCTGCTTTATTATTTCAGCATCGTGAGGGAGTTCTACCAAATTAGCTTCATACGAAATATTAGATTTAAGCTTTTCTACAAAGTCTATGATGCTTTTTTTATCATTTTCACGATTTGCCTGTTCATCATTCTCTCCAATTAAGTAGAATAGATGAACTTTCTGGCTATAGCAATTGATAAGCAAGCCAAACAACAAAATGGTTAAACTCAGTGATTTCATCAGGCTATATATTTATCATGGCTTTTTAGGTGTTGTTTTCTGAGTAGCCGGTTTTTTAACCGGGGTTTTGGCGGGTTTCTCAGAGTTTTTAGTTTTTGGATCTGACGCGTTATATCGGCTGACCGGTTTAGTTTGCTCTGTAATCTTTATAGGTTCATCCAGATCTAATCCTTTTAATAATCGTCCGAGCCTTTTTTTGAAGGTTGCATATTCCTCCGCTCCGACCGTAAGTTTAGATAAATCGGCATCCTGATAATTTTTGGCAATTAGGTAATTCAGATTTTTGAATCTTTCTTTCGCTACCGGATGCGAAGCATAGATAGAAGCAAACGGTCTTTCTGTTTTTCTCTGAAGCCTGTCCATAAACTCTACTGGTGGCAAGTCAGGGTTTTTCTGAAACAGTTTCTCCCAGACTTTCGCGGCTTCCAAGGGGTTATATCCTGCTTCATACATATAATTAAGACCAATTCTATCTGCTTGTCGCTCAAAATCACGGCTATACATACTTGATAATGCAGCACCTCCAAAAGAAGCAGCGTAGATTACCAATTCAGCCGACTGCAAACCTGCATAGGCAATTGCTACCGCACTTCCAATGGCTAACCAATCGCTTTTGGTTTTATTCTTTTCATAGCTTTTTCTGGCATGCTTTGATGTTGCGTGTCCAATTTCATGACCTAAAATGGTAGCTAATTGCGCCTCGTTGTCAATTTCAAGCAATAGTTGAGAATGAATAAAAACCGACCCGTCAGGATATGCGCAAGCATTAAAAGTAGAGTCATGTATAACATAAAAGTTAAAGTTAATATATTCAGGATGATCGCGGGGTAAATCTTTAATATGCCTGGGTATCGTCCTTTTACCTATTGTACTTACATAAGCCTGAATGGTAGAATTATTAATTAACTTATATTTGGCCTCTCCAAAACTAACTTCACTTTTGTCTAATCCGAATTTCATGGTGTTTTTAAGCGTCTTTAAAATAACGTCGTCGTTATGATTAAAGTCGCTTGGGCGTACCTCCCCCCTCTCTCCCAACAATATTCCATTTAATTGACGACGACCGCTGATGGTTACCTCCATTCCTAACTCCATCTGTTCAAATCTGGAGAATTTATTCCCCTCATAACTTTTAGAACCATCCTTATTCTTTTTACCAATCAACTCAACTCCTTCTTTTAGCTTTACCCCTTGCCCGTCAATAATGGCAATATCCCCATCCAGACTTTCGTAAGTGCCTGATATCCGGTCATCTCCTTCAAGTTGTGTGATAAAAATGATTGATTTTACCACAAATCGTTTCGATTTTTTGTACTCATCAAAAATAAGCCTGATTTCCAGACCAGGTTTTAATAGATTCCTGTCGTTCAGATACAAGCTTTTATCAGCAAAAAGTAGTTTTGAGTTCGTGTATTTCTTACCTTTTTCTTCGGTTTCTTTTTTCTTCTTAATTCTGTTTTCTACGTCTTTTAACTCTGATTTATAACTATTATACTCTTTGTTATTTCTGAATATGAGAGACGAATCAGTAAAAATCTGATTGGAATAATAATCTTTGAAGTCTTCGTCTATATTTACTTTAAGTTCATTCCTCAGAGAATCAAACCTTAGAATAAAAGCCTTTTTCTCTGTTGTAAGAGGGAAATCATTCACCTGAGCATTTGCTGCACAATACGAAAGTAATACAGCAATAAATAGAACATTCTTCATAGTTTTATAATGGTAGGTTATTAATACTAAGGATTATTTGTTCAAATCCACACCTGTTCCTTTGAGTTTTTCTTTCACGTGGTTTATTTTTAAGGCTATATTTTCTCCTTGCAACTGCTTACTTCCTCCTACTAAAATTCCGATTACCGAATTATCATTTTTCAGTATGCACGGCCCACCGCTATTACCCGGATTAGAAGTAGCATCTAATTTAAACAAATCATAACCCTGATATTTGTCATTATTAATATTGCCTTTGCTGATTGAGTAATCGGCACCGGGATAGCCTATCAGTATAACCTCATCCAGTAGGCTGATGGCGTCAGATTCTCCGATAGTCAGGGGTAAAATATCTGTCATTTCTGGCACCTCAATGACGGCAAAATCAGAGATGAAATAATCTAAGGTGGCAGTACCACTTATGATTGACTGACTGGTTGGCTCTATATAGATAATCTTTCCTTTATAGATAGCACCGGGGTTTTGCGACTTCTCGAATGAGAGTGTTACTTCATCACCTTTATTCATTCCTTCTATCATGTGTCTGGCGGTCAGGAGTTTTGTCGGAGAAACCAGAAAGGCAGTACCTACGCCAAAAGGTGTAGTAAGTTTCGCAATAGGTTCCTGAATATCGCTTGAAAAGAAAGGCTGCCCGTTTAACACTTTCATTTCAAACAAACCAACAACAAGAACCGGAAGCAGGCATATAAGCACAAATACAAGGCCTACTCTTCTTAAAACTTTAAGTATTTTCAATCTATTCTCTTCTCTTTCTGATTGAGTAATTCCAAATGCTTTCATATTTTTATTCGTCTATTTTAGTTTCGTCAATTACATAAGCTTCTCTTAGATTTTTCCAGTTTTGTGTGCTAGCGGTCGTAGAATCTGATGGTTTCAGATAGCATTCTTTCATTTCATCAGCGTAGGTCAGGTCTTTTAAAGGCACAAACATGCTCAGTTCATTATAGAATATAACCATGTTTTTTAATTCATCAATTCCTACGGTACTGTCTGCATCGTTACCCTGATGAAACTCCAGATAATTCTGGTCTTTAAATTTATTCCTGATGGCTTTAGACTCGATATTACTTCTGCAGGCAATGAGTCTTGGGAGTTTCAGACTCCGCTCAATTACCCTGTCAATCGAAAGCATCACCGGAATACCCTGCTGTGCTGTATTGAGTGCTATGTCTGGTCGGTTAGCTACAAATTCTGAAACATTATATTCTTCTACACAGCCCATATTATCTACAATAGCCTTATATTTCTTAGCTATATCCTTGTATTTAGATGGGTCTTCGGTATTGAAAAAATTCCAGAGTACTGCTATGCCCACATCATTTTTAGACACCAGCTTAGCGTCCTGTTTGTATTTTTCTAAAGAATTTTCCACATCACCATTTACTGGTTCATTAGCAGTACGTTTAAATCTTCCGGAAACAAAAATCCTTTTAATCGGAATCGTCTTATCATTAATATCTGCTTCAATCTCAAGCATTCTCTTATGATTTTCCTTTCTGGCTTCTCTGATTTGCGCGATTACCTTTTCAAAATCACTTAGCATAGGCAAGGTCTTTTTAGATGAGGTTGCATAAAGTGGGTTTTTACCAGTCTGAATATGGTTTTTAAGGTCCTGCAGTTTTCTGT
>CALRLS020000267.1:0-7316 GCA_943368815.1 Cyanobium sp. NIES-981 | reverse complement strand
GTTTCAGCGAAAACCATTTTTGATGCAATTGATAAAGGACAGGCTGTTAATTATGAGGGTATAACAATCACTGGAAAATTAGACCTTACCGAGCTGTCGAATAAAAAACGTGTCAAAAAGAATAACGATTACGAAGAATACAAAAGCACTGTGGAAGTTCCGGTTTCTTTTAAAAATTGCACTTTTAAAGATGATTTTATTGCTTATAAAAACAATGAAGATAAAAGAGGTGGCAGGAACTGGAGCATCAGTATGGGTGATGGCGAAACTTACACTACTGATTTTGAGAAAAGTGTGGTTTTTGAAAACTGCAGTTTTGAAGGTCTGAGCGAATTCAAGTATTCTGATTTTGCAGAGAAGGTATCATTCAACGGAACAAAATTTGCAAAAGAAGCCAACTTCAAATATGCCGATTTCAAAAGAGAATCCAATTTTGCCAATTGTACTTTCAATGAATACGCTAATTTCAAGTATTCAAGCTTTAAATACGATGTTGATTTTTATAGCGTATCATTCCGAAATTATGCAGATTTCAAATATGCCAATTTCAATGAGCGCGTAACTTTCAAGGCTGCGTCTTTTAATAACCATGCAGATTTCAAATATGCTGAATTTAAAGATACAGGCAATTTTGACAATACCAAATTCAGATCAGGTGTTGACATGAAGTACTCAAACGGCAAGAAATACGTGAACTGATACCTCCTTTTTTATAAACCCTTACCCATGTCCGAAGGCGTACAAATCCTGTCCGTTTTCGGACATTTTTATTATACAAAAACAAGTTAATCAACTGATTATCAGTAATTTAAATTTAATGGCATAAACTTTGGCACTTACTTATATATAATTAAGACCTGAAAATCAGCGAAGAAATGCTATCTTAACGCATAGAACTAATCAATTCAATCAAAATGATTCAATTAAAAAACGTATCTAAATATTACCCTGCGGGCTTCGGGAAAATTTATGTATTAAGAAATATCAGTCTTACAATCAATCAAGGTGAGTTTGTATCTATCATGGGTCCATCAGGCTCTGGTAAATCTACCGTGTTACATATCTTAGGCTTATTAGAAGAAGCATCAGAAGGAGAATACCTGTTTGAAGATGTACCTGTACAAAAGCTTTCGGAAAAAAAACGTACTGAATTACATAGAACCAGCATCGGCTTTGTATTTCAGGCTTACCATCTGATAGACGAACTGACTGTTTATGAAAACATAGAAACACCGCTTTTGTATAAAGGACAGTCAAGTTCTGAACGCAAAAGCAGGGTAGCCGACGTATTGGACAGATTCAATATGGTTGCTAAAAAAGACCTTTTCCCGACACAGCTTTCGGGTGGACAACAACAACTGGTAGGTATTGCCAGAGCGATTGTAGCCGAGCCAAAAATCATCTTTGCCGATGAGCCTACCGGAAATCTGCACTCCGAACAAGCTAAACAAATTATGGAGCTATTTAAAGAATTAAATGAAAAAGATGGGGTAACCATCGTACAGGTAACACACTCAGAGGAAAACGCCACCTATGGTAACAGAGTTATCAGGCTGAAAGACGGCTGGGTGGATTAATCAGAAGAATGAAATCAGTGATTTATAACAATACAATGAAGAATTTAACCAAATACTTTTTCTTTTTTTCGCTTACATTAAGCCTTTCTGGTGCATTTGCGCAAAATAAAATGACCTTAAAAGAGGCGCTCGATGTAGCCATTAAAAACAATTTGACTTACAGAGAAAGCCAGATACAAGCTGAGGGGACCAATGTTGAATTGATGCGGGTTAAATCATTGCAATATCCGAGAATCGGTTTCGGTGTTGGGCAGGATTTACGTATCGGTAGAAGTATCGACCGTTTTACCAACTCTTATATTGAGGAAGTATACAGCACCAATGGTTTCGGTATTGATGCCACCATTACATTATTCAATGGTTTTCAGATTAAAAATCAGATTCAGCAAAACATCCTGTTGAAAGAAGCCGGAGCCAAAGGTATTGAAGCAGCCCGCAACCTTGTTACAATAAACCTCTTGCAGGCTTATCTGCAGGTATTGGCTTCACAAGAATTGGTGGAAGTGGCCAGACAACAGGTTGAAACCTCTAAAACGCAATTAGACAGAATTAACAAAATGGTAAGTGCCGGAATTTTGGGGCAGGCTGAGTATTTCCTGATCAGGTCTCAGTTGGCTAACGATGAGTTCTCATACGTAACCACCCGGAATGCGCTTAAAACCAACCGTTTACAACTGTTTCAGTTAATGAACCTCACGCCAAGCAATAATATTGTTTTTGAACCGATAAGTGACGAAATTAATATTTATAAATTGGATGATGATTTCGTGAATTCTTTATACCAACAATCATTGGCTAGTTTTCCATCAGTTAAGAGAGCCGAATTACAGTTGAAAAGCTATGATAACCTCATAAAAGCTACCAAAGCCAATACAATGCCTAATATTTCGCTATCTGCCAATTATGGAGCATTTTACTCAACTTCTAATAAAGCAGAGAATTATGTGACGCAGATTAACGGCACACGCAATGGTTCACTGTCTTTGAACTTTAATATTCCGATTCTTGGAGGGCTACAAAACAGACCACGGATAGCCGCGGTAAAAGTACAGCAACAACTGACAGAAAATGTGTTGAATACAGCTAAACTTCAGTTACGCCAGGCTATTGAGCAATCGTTCCAATCGTTTGATGCTGCTTCTGAAAGATATAAAGTAGCTACCGACCAGGTAAATATTAATCAGGACAATATCAAGGCAGTAGAAAGTAAAATAAGTGCGGGTACTGTTAACTCGGTAGAATACGTTTTAGCAAAAACCAATTATGACCGTGCCAGAAGCAATCTGGTTCAGGCTAAATATGAGGTTTTATTGCAACAGAAAATTCTGGACTTCTATAAAGACGGAGAATGGAGAATAAATTAATATTTCATACGGTTTGTTTAAACGTAGCTATGACACCCTTGTCGTAGCTATTGTTTTTTTATAACCTCACTTGTATCAGTGCAAGCCACTAACAATGCCACATTGGTTTGTTCTAAGACAGGATGAACGAACTCAGGTGCAATTTCAGCAAGAGGTACCATAACGAACCTACGCTCCTGAATAAAAGGATGTGGAATCGTTAGATTATCGAGTTTAATGATTGCATCATTATAGTACAGAATATCAATATCAATTGTTCTGGCTCCCCATTTTACTTCACGTATTCTGCCCATTGACTGCTCAACTGCCAGAATCTTTGCAAGCAATGCTGAAGGTTTATATTTTGTAGTAAGACAAATAACCTGATTCAGAAAATCATCCTGTTCTTTCAAACCCCATGCGGCTGTTTCGTATATACCTGATTGCGAGACTATCTCTCCGATATTCTCAGAAATACGTTCACGCGCTATTGCAAGGTTCTCTTGTCTGTCTCCAAGATTTGACCCGAGTCCAAGATACACCTGATTGATTTTCACTAAACTGTAGTTAAATTAAAAGATTGGATTACCTCCGCTATTTCAGGAAGTAAAGTTGGGCTTTTTTCAAAAGCATTACCGATAACAATAATATCGGCTCCGGCTTCCAGGGCTTCATGGGCTTTTTCGGCAGAATTAATTCCTCCTCCTACAATAAGAGGGGCATCAATATTTTCTCTTACCCGACGAATCATCTTAGGCGATACCGGATACATAGCTCCGCTGCCTCCGTCAAGGTATATAAGTTTCAAACCTAATAACTCACCTGCGATAGCTGTGCAAGCGGCAATGTCCGGTTTGTCGTGAGGAATAGGCGTAGTATTACTGATATATGAAACTGTAGTCTGACGGCCACTATCCACCAGAATATAACCGGTAGGTAAAATTTCTAAACCACTCTGTTTCAGAATAGGTGCTGCAATGACATGCTGGCCAATGAGATAATCCGGATTACGACCGGAAATCAATGAAAGTAATAATATACCATCAGCAGAAGGCTCTATATGAAGGCTATTGCCCGGGAAAATGATAACCGGAATATTGGTCTGACGATGAATGCTTTCAATCATCGCAGCCATAATATTATTGGTAATCAGGCTCCCGCCAACAAAAAAGAAATCTACCCGGTTTTCGACGCAGTTGTATAAGAATTGATTAAAAGCGGTGGCCTCAACTTTATCAGGGTCGAGTAAAACAGCTAAAGCTTTTCTTTTTAACTGTTGGTTTTGTACTATTTTATCAAAGATTTGCTTCGGCATCTTTCGTTGTGAGGTGTTCAATCAATTCTAACAATTTTTCTTTTGCAACAGACAGTAGAACTGAAGTAGCAGCACCTTTCAGCGCAGCCCATAGCATAGAATCACCCTGTTTTTCAGATTCAGGCTCTGCTATTGCTAAAGGTTCACTATCCTGCTTTTCTTCTTTTCCTTCAGGCAAAAGAAGTTCTGTTATTGCATATACTGCAACAATGATTCCTCCAATGACCAAAGCATTTTTACCAACTTTTTTCAAGTCTCCTATCTGGGTTTCAATTGCTCCTAAATACTTATCTATAGATTCCTGCAATAATTCCTTGCGCTCTTCACGATTTGTTTTTGGCGGTACAATCGGCACTCTTGTTATGGTTTCTCTTAAATTTTTCACTTTCCCACAGAATTTTGTTCAAAATTATTGAAAAATGCCCAAAAAAGAAAGAAACGTGCCTGTTTATAGCAATTTAAGCCATAAAACAATATAAATAAACGTATAGGGTGAAAATTTTTATTGACCTATACGAACCAGGCAGGTCTTTCAATATTTAACTTTTAAGCCTATATAAAAGTTTCGGTTTTTGGCGCTAATTTTCGAAATATCAATTTATCCAGTCCAAAACCCTATTCACAAACTATCTATATAGCCAGACATTGTATTTTTCTCCACTCCTGAAGACCCCTTGTCCTAAAGGCAGTTCCATAAAAGCATCAGCATCTACCAGACTTGCCAAATCACCCGAGCCATTACCTTCAATGGGCATAGCTTTCCATGAACCTGTTTCAGTCTTCTCCAGTTTTACCTGTAAGAAAAAAGTTAATTCAAATTTGACTGCAAAATCCTTGCCTAATTCGGCATTAACACGTTCAGTACTTAGCCCCTGTGAAGCATCAAGCCAGGGTTTGAAATACCGATGTAAGCACATAAAGGTTGAAACAGGATTACCGGGTAATGCAAAGACCGCCTTTGTTCCTTTCACCCCAAACCAGAATGGCTTGCCTGGTCTTTGAGAGACTTTATGGAATAATTTACTTACCCCTTGATTCTCCAGAGCTTTTGGTACAAAATCAAATTTTCCTACTGATACTCCCCCGCTCAAAATCAGTACATCATAAAGTTCGAGGTATTCATTCAGTTTTTGCTCAATGAGTTCCTGACTATCAGGTAACAAAACTGTATCGGCTTCTACTCCCCAACTCTTCAGACAAGCCTGTAAAGCATACGAGTTAGATGTACGTATCTGGTGTGGCAAAGGGGTCTCTGTAATCGGAATAATCTCCTCACCTGTCGAAATTACAATAGCTTTTATCCGTTTTTGCACCAGCAACTCATTTTTACCGATGGTAGCTGCTATGCCTATTTCAGCAGGGCTTATTTTTTTGCCTTTAGCTACTATTATATCATTTTGCTTTCTATCCACTCCTTTCCCATGAATATGCTGCCCTGCTTTAGAAGGCAAAAGCTGAATTGTAGCAATTTTATCCTTAATACTTATATCTTCATACCGAATCACGGTATCAGTACCTATAGGCAGCATTGCTCCTGTCATTACCTCTATGCAATATTCCGGATTATCTAAGGTTGCCTGTGGTTTGCCTGCAGCCACGGTTTGAACAATCGGAAAATCGGTTTGCCCTTTAGCTATTTGTGCATATACAACGGCAATACCGTCCATAGAAACCCTGTCAAAAGGCGGAAAATCACGGTCGGCTTGTAAATTTTCTGCTAAAATTCTCCCTAAAGCATCGTCAATACCTACTTTTTCTGTAGCCAGGCTTATTTTGTTACTCAGAATAATTTCTTCGGCTTGTTCAACTGTTATCATGAGTTGGTCTGTTAAGCAAATCTTTTATAAACTGCTATTCGTTCAGCGAGGTCTTAGGAAATAAGCTTTATACTAAGGCAATAAAACGCAATTATGAAGCAATTTATTTTCTTGCGACATCATTCGAATAACCAAATGATGTCACTCTGAATGCCTCCTATCCATACAACGTGCTGAAATGAGCTTCTTGCTTCAAGTCTTTATCAGTTGATGGTATGTGCTGGATTAAACCGTTTTAGATAGCTTTTTATACAGAATCGTAACAGGGATCTTATTCAGGCATTTACGCATTGTTCTATCTACTATTAATAAAAGGCCAACAAAGAAGATTAACCTACCTAATGTATAAATAAAATTAGAATAAGCCACAAATACAAAAAGGCTCAGGTACATATAAATATCAAGTACGGCAATCGCTAAAGTACCGAGCACAACCTTATACCAGTTTCTTGAAAGGGTTTTGTCTACAAAAAAACTTAAGCAAACTGCCACAGTTGTACTAAGCATAGACCCGAGAACTACAAAGAATAAAAGCTTATCGGAAATAAAGTATTCTTTATAAACCTGAACTATTGAAAACCCAAAACCTATCACGAAAATTAATCCGGCAAGAGCGGCATAACTGACATTTTTAGTATTCACTACCTGCTCTTTTAACTGTACTCTTTGTCTGATGAAAAGCACGATTAATGCAATATAAGTAAAGGCGTTATTGGCGATATTAATATGAATTAAGGACGCTGAACTCACCAGATAATAATAGATTTCAGAAAAAACATTAAAAAAAAGAAATGTCATCAATAAATAAAAAATATCCTCTTTTTTTATCCTTTTGCGCTGAAACCATAGATACGACATACAAAGCAAAGCTGGAGCCTGATTTAGTAATTTAGACAACAGCATTTCTTCCCACGAAAGCATTTTCGGTAAGGGTACAAATTGAAAGAACAGGGAAGTTAAAATAACAACCACCCCATACAAGGTCACGAACTTGAAGGACATGTAAATAGTGTTTTACAATAGTTAAAGTACATACATCTAATTAACAGCAGTTTATTCTTAAGGCGATAGCGATAAGGACATCAGGCAGATGTTAAATAATAGGACGACAATAATATTTTACTTCTGACAAAAAACCAAATTTTAATTATCATAAATTGGTTTTTTTCTGAATTTCAACCGATTAGCATCTCTACCGGAGAAATTTGTACGTATTTCGGCACATACCGCCAATGCAATTTCTTCGGGTGTATTTGCCCCAATA
>CALRLS020000266.1:0-7328 GCA_943368815.1 Cyanobium sp. NIES-981 | reverse complement strand
TTGTAAATTCAAAAACTGCATCCGAAAAATCTTCTTTAGAAGAAGTAAGTTTGGCGTCAAAACTCTTGAATGTGCCATCAACTTCTGATAACATAAGGTGAGTTACAGTAAAGTTTACTTTAGCGTGCGCTTTATCAACCGACCAGGTTTGAGCAAAAGTGCTAACTGATGCCAATAGGCTAAATACCAAAACAACTGCTTTTTTCATTAGTCTGAGTAATTTTAAATTAATAATAGAGAATTGATTGAGAGACAAATGTAGATACATATAATTTACCTACAAGTATTATTTCTGGTTTTAACAAAATATTAACTTAATTAAGTTCAACAAATATTGCAAAACGGATGGAAACTCTATTAAATGAGTAGACATAATCCACGAATCACTCGGCATTCTTATGCATTAAGCAGATTACAAGTACTTCCGAAAAATAAATAACACCTTGGCAAAAGTTCTTATAGGCATCTCTTGTGTGGAAATCCGGGTTTTCCACTTAAACAATTTAAAACGTTTGCACGACAATTTGAAACGTTTGCAAAAATAAATATTTTTATATTTAGTCTTTATATAATACTATTGTATTCTTTATTTGTCTGCCAGACAATTATTTTATATCTAAAGTTTGTCTGTTCATTACAGACGTACTAATTTTGCCTCAACTTGTCTATACAAGTGACGAACAAAAAATAACCTATTGCCCCGATTTCAAGCTGTATTAATTGTATGAACAAGCGCGACCTATTAGTAAAACCACAGCAAAACCCCGTTTATCAAAACTTTACTGCCGATGAAGTTGGTTGGAAATATCTGAATTTTGGTGCCAGGCTCATGCAGAAAGGAGAGGTCTGGGAACATGATACGACAGGGCATGAAATGGCGATTGTAATTTTAGGCGGGAATTTCAAAGTAGATTCAGATAAAGGCAGTTGGGAAGTAAGCAACGGACGGAAAGATGTTTTCAGTGGTATTGCGCATACGCTTTATTTACCCCGCCATACTAAATTCACACTTACCGCAACCAGCGATACCCTCGATATTGCCTACTCGTGGGTTGAAACTGACCAGGATTTTGAACCATACCTGAAACAACCACAGGAAGCAGCGATTGAATTCAGAGGTGGTGATAATGCCAATCGTCAGATAAATAGCCTTATTCAACCGGGTTTTCCTTGTCATAAAATTGTTTGTGTGGAAGTATACACACCATCCGGCAACTGGAGTTCTTTTCCGGCACATAAACATGACGAAAGAATAATTGATGCCGACGGAAAATTAATTGAAGCAGAACTGGAAGAAATATATTTTTATAAGTTCCAATCACCACAGGCTTATGCTATTCAACAGGTATATACCTATGACAGGAGCCTGGATGAAATCATTAGAGCAAGAAACAATGAAGCCGTGCTGGTGCCGAAGGGTTATCACCCCGTAGCAGCCTGCCATGGATACCACGCCTATTATCTCAACTTTTTAGCCGGAAGCGATCAGGTTTTAACTGCCACCAACGACCCTGACCATGAATGGATTTATGGTTCCTGGAAAACACAGGATACCAGATTACCACTCGTGACTGCCGATATGAACGTTTAAAAAACCTGACATGCAAGAAAATAACAGAAAATATGATATTCTGACAATCGGACGCTCATCTATTGATTTATATTCTAATGATATAGGTGCGCCTTTTGTGGATATTAACTCATTTGGTGCCTTCGTGGGTGGTTCGCCACTTAATATTGCGGTTGGATGTAAACGTTTAGGTCTTAATACCGGATTCCTGACAGCTGTAGGCAATGACCAGGTAGGCAAATTTATTCTACACTTTCTGGATAAAGAAGGTATAAATACTGCGGCTATCCCTACCATTAATAGTGCCCGTAGTTCTGCGGTTATTCTGGGTATTGAACCTCCCGATAGGTTTCCTTTAGTTTATTATCGTGATAATTGCGCTGATATTCAGCTTAATCTTGACCATATCCGCCAAGCAGATATAGCTCAATATCGCTCGGTAATGTTTTCAGGAACTGCGTTCAGCAAAGACCCAAGCCGAACAGCCATGTTTTATGCCATCGAAGAAGCAAAAAAACATGAGGCAGTAACGGCACTAGACATCGACTTCCGTGCTGACCAATGGTTTGACCCGCTGGCTTTTGGTGTCACCATCAGAGCCGCTTTGCCATATATGGATTTTGTCTTAGGCACAGAAGAAGAAATTCTTGCCGCCTTTATGACTGATCCAAAACAATTAGAGATTAAACATCAGCAAATTTCAGCTCCTGAAATACGAGGCAATATTGATAGCGCCATTCAGGAAATTCTTCAGAAAGGTGTTAAAACTTTAATTGTAAAACGTGGAGCCGAAGGAGCATCCATATTCAGACAAGGAGAAGAGGAAATAAAAGTACCCGGATTTCCTGTCGAAGTTGTCAATGTTCTGGGCGCAGGCGATTCATTTGCAGCAGGATTTATGTATGGCTACCTGCAGGGTTGGGATTTGTACAAAGCCGTGAGAATGGCAAACGCCACTGGCGCCATTATGGTAACCAAACACGGTTGTGCCAATTTTATGACAACATTGGAAGAAGCAATAGCCTTTGCAGACAGTAAAGGAGGTTTATAATATTTCAGAAAAAATCTTTAAAAATACATGGATAATTTAAATAACTATATAGACGGACAATGGGTAAAAAGCTACTCTGACGGAATGATTGATGTGAAGAATCCTGCAAATCAGGAAGTGGTAGCGAAAGTACCAAGAGGTTCGGTACAGGATGTACAAAAAGCAGCCGAAGCAGCAGCGAAGGCATTTCCGGAATGGAGAAATGTCCCGGCTCACCGGAGGGTACAATACCTGTTTAAACTGATAACATTGTTAGAAGATAACATTGATGATATTTCGAGAACCATCGTATTAGAAAGTGGTAAAACCTTTGGCGAAGCGAAAGCCGAAATGCAAAGAGCCATTGAAAACGTGGAAAACGCCTGTGGTATACCAACCATGATGCAGGGCGATTTCTCCGAGGATATCGCCAGAGGTGTAGATGAGTTCATGATTCGCCAGCCTGTGGGTGTTTGTGCATGTATTTCTCCTTTCAATTTCCCGGGTATGATTCCATTCTGGTTTCTACCTTATGCCATTGCCTGTGGAAATACCTATATCATTAAGCCATCAGAAAAAGTACCTCTGACCATGACTAAGGTCGTTCAGTTGATGGAAAAACTGGATTTACCGACAGGGGTAGTAAACCTGGTTCACGGTACCAAAGAAGTTGTTGACGGTATTTTACAACATCCGGCTATCAGGGCTATCAGTTTTGTTGGTTCAAGCAATGTGGCGCGCTATGTATATTCGCAAGGAGCTTTATACGGCAAAAGAGTTCAGGCACAAGGTGGTGCCAAAAATCCCGTATTGGTATTGCCGGATGCCGATATAGAAATGACCACCCAGATTATTACTGATAGCGTGTATGGTTGCGCCGGACAACGCTGTTTGGCGGCATCAACCATTATAACTGTTGGCGAACACAAACATATTACAGAAAGTCTGGTAGAAGCAGCGAAAGGCCGCACAACAGGCTTTGGACTGGATGAAAAAAGCCTGATGGGCCCTGTGATAACTCCTGAAAGCAAAAACAGAGTTGAGCAATTGATTCAGCAGGGAATACAGGATGGCGGAAGACTTCTGGTAGATGGCAGTAATGCCAGGGTATCTGGTTTCGAGAATGGCAACTTTATCCTGCCAACAATTATAGAAGATGTGCCGCTTGGCAGTAGTGTGACAGAAACCGAAATTTTTGGCCCGGTTATGTCTTTGCTTCATATGAATGATGTAGATGAAGCCATCCATTTTATCAATAGCGGCAAATATGGCAATGCTGCCTGCATATTTACAAGTAGCGGTGCAAGTGCCAGAAAGTTCAGACATGATGCCGATGCCGGAAATATTGGTATCAACATCGGTGTGGCCGCTCCTATGGCACAGTTCCCGTTCTCGGGTTGGAAAGATAGTTTCTTTGGCGATTTGCACGGTCAGGGTATGCACTCGGTTGAGTTCTTTACCCAGACGAAAGTGGTGATTGAGCGCTGGCTGAAAGAATGGACCCGTAAGTTTTAAGGAAAACCTGATTTTATACTATGAACTTGTTTAAACTTATTTCTTTCGACTGCAAATGGCGCTTTTTCGATTATACTTCAGTAAAAACTTCGTCCGTAGCTCTGCTACGCACTCAATTTTTCCTTTCGTCTAATCAAAAAATCACTCATTTTCGTTAAGAAACAAAAAGTTTAAACTAGTTCTATATCGATTCGTACACTTACCTATATAAATATTAATGAAAAATACTTTAAAAATCGGCATCGTTGGACTTGGTCGCATTGGACAGATTCATTTATCCAATATAGCTACCCGGATAAAAAATGCAGAAGTAGTGGCTGCGGCTGATATATCTGAAAATCTTCTGGATTTTGCCAGAAGATATGGCGTAGAAAATGTTTCTACTGACCCGGAATCTGTGCTGACTCATCCTGATGTTGATGCAGTAATTATCTGTACTCCTACTCCATCGCATGTACCCTATACGATTCTGGCCGCACAACATGGTAAGCATATTTTCTGTGAAAAACCGTTGGATTTAAGTATTGAGCAGATTCTGATGGCGAAAGAAGCAGTAGAACTGGCAAACGTACAATTAATGCTGGGCTTTAACAGACGTTTTGATGCGAATTTCCTGAAAGTAAAAGAGATGGTACATGAAGGATTAGTGGGTGTGCCACATATCCTTAAAATCACCAGCCGTGACCCGAATCCTCCTCAGATAGAATATGTAAAATCATCAGGTGGGCTTTTCATGGATATGGCCATTCATGATTTCGATATGGCACGATATGTAATGAACAGTGAAGTAGTAGAAGTATATGCCAATGGCAAAGTATTGGTTGACTCACGCATAGGTGATGAAGGTGATATTGATACGGCTATTACTACGCTGACTTTTGCCAATGGTGCTATTGGTGTAATAGATAATAGCCGGAAGGCAGTCTATGGCTACGACCAGCGCATTGAGGTTTTTGGTTCAGGGGGTATGACTCAAACCAAGAACAACACCCCTGATACACACGAATATTATAACGAAAAAGGAGGGCATTTATCATTACCGCTCAATTTCTTCCTTGAAAGATATGCTGAGTCATATGTAAATGAAATAAATGTTTTTGTTTCAAGTGTTCTGGCTGGCGAAAAAGTACCTGTAGGTGCACATGATGGATTAATGGCTACTGCCATTGCTATTGCCGCTAAACAATCATGTCAGGAAGAAAAACCTGTCAGAGTAGAAGAAATACTGAATGCCCTGATGGCATAAGAGTCTGAGTTAAGTAAAATACACCTATTCAACCCTATACCCTGCATCGAATGGAATCATCTGGTTTACACAAGCTCGACTATATAGTTTTCTTTTTATACTTTGTTCTCATATTGGGTTATGGCTATTGGGTATTTCGCAAGAAGAGTGCCGACAATAATACGGCAAATGGTTATTTCCTGGCAGAAGGCTCTCTTACATTCTGGGCAATCGGTGCTTCGCTGATTGCGTCTAATATTTCGGCAGAACACTTCATCGGCATGTCGGGGTCAGGCTTTGCCATTGGCCTCGCTATTTCTTCTTATGAATGGATGTCGGCTGCCACACTTTTGGTAGTGGCTGTGTTCTTTCTGCCTGTTTATCTGAAAAATAAGATTTATACCATGCCTCAGTTTCTGAGACAAAGGTATAATCCTATAGTTGCCACAACAATGGCCGTTTTCTGGCTATTGCTCTATGTTTTTGTAAACCTTACTTCTATCTTATATTTAGGGGCTTTGGCTTTAGAAGTAACTGCTGGCGTAGACTTTAATATGTCAATCATTGCTTTGGCTGTTTTTGCCATCGTTATCACAATTGGTGGCATGAAAGTAATTGGATATACAGATGTAATACAAGTAGCGGTTTTGGTAATGGGTGGTCTTATTACTACCTATCTGGCAATGGATTTAGTGGCCAAGCACTTTGATAAACCAAACATTTTAAGTGCTTTTGGTACATTGAAAGAGCAGACAGATGCGCATTTCCACATGATTCTGCCAAAATCAAGCCCCTATTACAAAGACTTACCGGGCTTAACAGTAATCATTGGTGCCATGTGGATTAATAACCTGAATTACTGGGGATGTAATCAATACATTGTGCAACGTACTTTAGGAGCGGATTTAAAAACCGCCAGACAGGGAATTGTCTTTGCTGCCTTCTTAAAATTGCTTATTCCGCTGATTGTTGTTATTCCGGGTATAGCAGCTTTTGTATTGTATCAGAATGGTGTATTTCAAAAAGAAATGCTTGATGCCGCCGGGGTTGTTAAACCTGACCATGCATATCCTGTGCTCTTAAACCTATTACCTGCAGGGCTAAAAGGTATTGCCTTCGCTGCTTTGACTGCTGCCATTGTAGCATCATTGGCAGGCAAGGCCAATAGTATTTCTACGATTTTCTCGTTGGATATTTATAAGATTTATATTAAGCCCGATGCTTCTGACAAACATCTGGTAAAAGTAGGTCGCATAGCTGTTTGGGTGGCTATGGGTATTGCAGCATTAATTGCCCCACAGTTGAGAGTACTTGACCAGGCCTACCAGTTTGTGCAGGAATATTCGAGCTTTATTACACCGGGTGTATTTGCTATTTTCTTTTTAGGTTTATTCTGGAAAAGAACTACCGGTGCAGCTGCGCTTGTAGCGGCATTGCTTACGATTCCATTATCATTAGGTGGTAAACTCTTGTTTGAGGAAATTCCATTCCTTGACCGCATGGGAATCATATTCCTGATTCTTGTGGCTATTATGATAGCTATAAGCATGACATCTAAAAACGCTGACAATACCAAAGGTATGGATATTGGTATTCCGAAACCTAATTTCACCACAGGCTTTATTATCTATGCTACAATTATTTGTGGTGTTTTGGTAGCTTTATATACGGCGTTCTGGTGAGAATTTTATTTTGATTTAAAATTACAGTTATTTAATAAAAACTGCGAGCGGGACGCTCGCGCCACAAGATTTATATGCTTCTTACAACCAAAGAAATATTCAAAAAGTGTTATGGCAAGTATGGTATTCCTGCCGTAAATGTGTTTTATATGGAAGAAGTACATGGTCTCTTTGCAGCTGCAGAGAAAGCCAATGCTCCTTTTATTGTACAGACCACCCCCTTTGCCCGTGATTATGCGCACCCTAAAATGCTGATAGCCATGATTGAAGCAGCAGCTAAAATATACCCTAAAGTGGTATATGCGG
>CALRLS020000265.1:0-7390 GCA_943368815.1 Cyanobium sp. NIES-981 | reverse complement strand
AAGCGTACGACCCTTTTCAACTTTAAATTGCTGACCTGCGATTTCTACGATTGCGTACATTTTGAATGATAAATTTACAATGAATATTATTTTTAATGCCTTAACAGTACTTGTCATACGACAGACTTACTATTCAGGGGTGCAAATTTAATAATTTAATTTTGTTTTTCAAACTATTGGATTCTATGATTTTTTTTATAAAATTGTATTCGTTTTATCACCGTAACACATAAACCTATGAAAATTCGTCAGATATTGCAAAAAAAGAAAATAAATGCCCTTTTCTCGGTTGCATCAGACACAACCGTTTACAACGCTCTTGTAGAAATGGCGGATAAAAATATCGGGGCGGTATTAGTAATAGATAACGGAAAACTTTCGGGGATATTCTCCGAACGTGATTATGCACGCAAGATTGTACTAAAAGGTCTGCATTCTGATGAAACATTGGTGAGGGATGTAATGACTGCCAAAGTAATCACGATAGACCTCGAAGATAAACTGGAAGATGCCATGCAGATAATGTCAGATAAGCATATCAGACACTTACCTGTCAATGACGGGCAGGAATTGGTGGGTATCATTTCTATCAATGATTTAGTAACTACACTTATCAACGAGCAAAAATCACAGATTGCTTCACTTGAAAGCTATATTTCAGGTAGTTATGCGTAATATGGGTGATTCAGTGATTAGAGCAGTTAATGGGTGATTGCTGAAATTTGGTAATATGTTATTTTTGACAATAATATGAGCGAGGCCAAAAGCTTCGCTTACTTATATATAATGGAACTTACTATTGGTACTCCGGCTCTTCTTTTTTCTACAGTTTCATTGCTGATGATTGCTTTTACCAATCGGTTTCTTGCCTTAGCAAGTCTGATTCGCGATTTACACGATAAATACAAAACCGAAGAAGAAAAAGAGAATATCGTTGCTCAGATTAAAGGTCTGCAACGGCGTATCAGAATTGTAAGGAATATACAGATAATCGCCATTTCGAGCCTTCTTCTCAGTGCGGTATGTATGCTATTAATATTTCTGGAAAGAGAATTAGCCGCGAAGTGGTTTTTTGGCGGCGCATTGATGCTGCAGATTGTAGCGCTCACGCTTTCAGTGCGTGAAATAACGCTCTCAATGAATGCCCTGAAGCTGGAATTAAGTGATATGACAGAATTAAATTCACCACATTCTCCTCATAAAAAACGTAAGAAGAATGCAACTTCAGACCTGCATCAGTAATAATTTTTTATTCCTCTTACCGTTTTTTAAGCTTTTTTTTTCTCAAAACTAATAGCTATTTTTGTACTTAATATTAAAAGTTCAAAGAGTTTTTCCTTCGTGTATTTCTGCTGTTGACTTAATTACGAAATTTATCCTCTTGAATACTTCTACTTATTGTTCTCATAATAATAACCTTTAATCAATAACCGCTTTATTCAGATGAGAATCGCCACGATTTTACTTCTTTTTGTTTTCTCCCAAAGTTTTGGACAAAAAGTTGAACTCTACGCAGATTTAGAAAAAAATGAAATTGATACCGAATTAGATTTTCTTACTTCTTTTAACGGAAACATTTATTTCTTTGAACAAACTAATGGTAAGAATAGGGGAATTTACAAAAGTGATGGTACAGAAGCTGGTACTACGCTATTAAAAAACCTTTATAATTTCTCTGGCAATATTTGTACAGGAATTTATGCAGGAACAAATAAGCTGATTTTTGCAAGTGCTGAATATCTTAACGGATTTGACAATAAGCTATACATAAGCGATGGGACAAGTGAAGGTACTTTATTAATTCATCAGAATCCCAGCCTGAAATACTCTAATTTTATTGAAAACAATGGGTTTATCTATTTTACAATAGGGAATTCTCATAGTTCTAATGCATTGTGGAGAACTGATGGGACAGTTGCAGGAACAGCATTAGTAAAATCAAACGCAAACGGAACTAACTTTTATAGCTTCAATAATACTTTATATTACGCAGGTTATACCCCATCAACGGGATATGAATTGTGGAAAAGCGATGGCACAGAGTCTGGTACTGGGATAGTGGTTGACTTTGGTTCCGGAGCAGCGAATGGTATACTACCTACCTCAAAAATTGTAATGCATCAAAACAACTTATACTACAATTTAAACAGTTCTATTGTAAAGTTTGATATCATAGCACAAACAAGTGCAACACTTTTGAATGTTGTGGACCCTTCTAATAATTCAAAAACACCAACTGACATTCTAATTAAAGACAACGATTTATACATGACAGCAGAAGGAAGTTATGATGGTAATTTTTATAAATATAATTTAACAACAAACACCCTTGCCCACCTCATTTCAAACTCTTTCAGTAGCTTTTTTAAAGGATTAATAGTTTATAACGGCAATGTCTATTGTAATAGTTTAAATTTTTTGATTAAATCTGATGGAACGGTCAATGGCACTGTTTGGATATCAAGTACTTATACTTCAAGTGATTATTCCTTCTATACCGTCTACCTTAAGAATGGGAAAGTATTTAATTCATATCTATATTATCTAAGACGTAAAATTGTTGGAGGGAAATCCTTCTATGCGCTTTGGAGAACAGATGGTACTGAGGGAGGGAGTACAATTATAAAAGAATATCCTTATGTAGTTAATAATCCTAATTATACGAATAATACATTCGAAGAGAGTCAGGGTAAACTATTTTTCTATATAAATGATGGAATAAATGGACGCGAAGTCCATAAAACTGATGGTACTACCGATGGTACCGGAATTGTGAAAAATTTAGGAACACCTAATGTTACTGAAGGCACAAGTCAATATAGTATGTCAGAATTTGATGGGAAATTCATTATTCAGGATAATAATACAACGTATGTTCTTGATACTACGACGAAAACGACCACTTTTCTTGCGGATATGGGATATTATTCACCACCTTTTGAATATAATAATAGAATCTATTTGGGGGGCAGTTATAGAGGAAATGCTGATTTAACAGGAGTAGAGTATTTTTGCCCGGGTTGTTATTCTCCAATTGTTTTTCAGAATAAGATATTTCTAACTAAGTATGAGGACTTATATAGTTATGATGGTACAACATTCAGTCTTGTCAAAGCTATAAATCCGACTGGTTTAGCCTCTCCCATACAATTGGGAGTAGCAAATAATAAATTGTTTTTTACTGCATATCATCCTGATTATGGTAGAGAGTTATGGGTATCGGATGGAACTTCTTCAGGGACTAAACTTGTAAAAAATATAATGTCAGGCACATCCAGTATCAATATTCGTGCTAAATTCGTTTACGGAAATTTGCTGTTATTCGAAATATATAACAGTAAATACGAATTATGGCGCACGGATGGAACAGAAGAAGGGACTTTTTGTATTTCCACAAATCTTGCAAATAATTTTGATGGTTACTATGGTTTTGCTGTTTTTGATAACAAGTGCTATTTTACAACTAATCGTAAGATTTGTGTAACCGATGGCAGTTTGCTGCAAACTAAATTTTTAAATGGAACTTATTCATCAGTATACGACTTGCCATATTTTAGTATAAGTAATAACAAATTGTATTTTATTGGCCAGAATCCGAATTACGGAAACATCATTTATAGTATTCAGAACGATGTGATTACACCGGCCAGTAATCCATCAAATACTTATTCTACTTACATAAATGCTGAGACGTTGTTTGCTTATGACGAAAGAACATTAATCTTTTCAGAGGATGATTATGATTTCATTGAATCTTTTTTTGTTCTGGATTCAAGAAATAACAAAACTACTTTTTTAAAGAAAATAGGTCACTTTATACAAAATAATTACAAAAAAATAAGCAATCAGGTGTTTTTTACGGTAGACGATAAAATTCATGGGTATGAGTTTTGGGTAATTAAATTTCCTAAATGCCAGAATGATCTGAATATTACTTCTAATTATACAAACTCGACAACAAAATTAAGTGCTAATTATAGTATTACTGCCAATAATAATATTTCTGGTGGTAACTTAACTTATCGTTCAGGTGATGCGATTTTCCTAAACCCGGGTTTTAAGGTCGAAAATAGTGGGGTATTTAAAGCTGAACTGGGTAAGTGTGAAAGTTATTAGTTTTTTCTACAATTTCATCACGATGATTGTCTATACTAATCGGTTTCTCGCAATATCAAGCTGATTCTGGATTTACATTCAAATATAGAACCGAATAAGAATCTCTGGGTTCTCATGGAGAACGTGAAAAATGACACACTTCACCCAAAGAATGACCAGTAAATAGAATTTTCAAAAAAATGAATAATAAAAAACTTTATAGTGCCGACTCAATTTTATAGTACGAAATCCTGGTTTACTAGTGGCAAGCAAAATTACATAGCAGTTAAGAAAACAATATGCCTATTTCTCCCAAGTCTTTAAATGATTCGCCTTAAATGTCCATTCAGGAGTCAATAATTCTTCAGAAATAGTAGCAGAATACCAGGGACTTAGCTGCTTATTATCAGGGTTTTTCAGAATCTGGATTTCCTGGGCAGGCATATAGCTTTGCGCTAATAAAAGTACTTTCTCACCCTTTTTATTTACAGCCATATCGACTATGATTACCGCATGTCCGGGTGAGCCGCCAATGATAAAAACATCACCAATAGCCATATTTTTTATGTCTTTAGTATATAGGCTTTTTGATAGCGAAAGCGTACCTGCATAAGTAAAAACAAAGTTCAAATAGTTTCTGAAATCTTTGTAAGTATCAGATGGGTGTGCAGATTTTTGCCAGTAAGTCTGATTCCCTTTAACCATTACTCTGTTTCCTTTGGTCCATTCGGTGTAGTCTACACGAAAGCCGTTTGTCAGATTAAATGATATTTCGTCATAGGCTTTTTGAGCATACAGGTACTCGGCTCGCAGACGTATAATGGCATCGGCACATTGTTGAAGATTCTTATTGTCAATATTCATATCAATTACGGCTTCGTAAACATCTTTGTATTTGATGCTGCCATCATAGTATTTTAGCATAGAGCCGTGGGCTTTCAATGGAAGGTCTTGCAGATAAGAAGCAAAGGATGCTTGTTCGCCTGCTATTCTAGCAAAGCCTTTGGGTGTCTTAAATCTTGACTGAATATTTGTGCCATTCTCATTAATCAGTGGGTTCTTAACGGAAGTATAATGCGTAGCTTGGGTACAGCAGATAAATGCTAAGGAAAGCAGGACTAAATAGCCTGTTTTAACTAAAGTTTTCATTGAACAAGAGGTTTAAATAGCTTTTGTTTTTATAACGAAAACTTTAGTTATATATTCTAAGCACGACGGCTGACTAATAGTCCCTGCACAATCAGGTATTGCGCTGTTACATAAGTAGCCATTATCCAAAGGCCGGAGAGCGGAATATTAACTACGAATTTGCTAAGGGCAATAAGTGAGTCGGAAAGGATAAACAAGATAGCGCCGACTAATACCAATTGATAGCTTTTATCGTTTACTTTTCTTTCACTCGCTCTTATGCCCATCAATGTAATAACTACTGAGTAGATAATAATCGGGATTTTAAAATCAGCCGGAATATTATTCAGAAGAAAAAACAAAAGCAGGCAGGAATAAGAAACAAATGGTAGCCAACGGAAATACAATGATTTACCTTCCTGCTGGAAGAGGATTACATAACATACCTGTGCCAATAAAAATGAGCCCAGGCCTAATAAGAAGAATAAATGGTTTTGTTTCTGAAACATCAGAAAAGTATCCCCTAAACAAGAAAAGAATAAAGCCAATAATACGATTTTATCTCTTTTATTAAGACTTGCCTGTGTATGCTGAAAATAAAAAAATCCTAATGTAATCATCAGGAGTGGTTTTGTAATATATCCAAGCCATTCGTTTTCGATAAGCACCGAAGCAATATTTATGAGGGATAGAGTAAAGAAAATGAAAGTCTGGTTACGGTTCATAGTAAGGATGGTTAAGTGTTATTCAGATGTTCTCCGATTTTCTCTGCTAATATAATAGCCTTTTCCATAGGTACGAAATCTACGTTCGAAAGAATATCTGTCGGGCGATGAATATTTGGCATTCTTCCATTGCTGTCAAGAGCTGCTAAGGTCACTGCCGGAATCCCTGCCCGCTGAAACCAAACCGAATCAAAATCTGCCGTGTGCCATGCTCCGGTGGTAATTCCTTTCAAAGATGTTAATTCAGTAACCGATTGTTTGGCTATTTGAATCAGATGATTATCATAAACAATATTCGACCAGCTTCCTGTTTGGGTAATTATTTTCAGGTTTCCGCTGCCCAATGTATCAAAATTAACCAGATAAGTTTCTTTGCTGAACTCCTGATAATGTTTTTTCATATAAGCTCTTGCGCCAATCATTCCAACTTCTTCGGCACCTGTCAATACTAATTCCACTTCAAGATTAGCCAGATTTTTGGTCCATAATTGTTGCGCAGTAGTAATAGCGGCAGCAACTCCGGTAGCATTGTCAGAAGCGCCGTTTGAATAGCCCAGGCGAAAATAATCTATAGTACCCACAACTCCCTGCAGTAGGAAATAAAAGGCTAAGATATTGCCTATCAGCAAGATAAAGGCATTCGGAACAAGAAAAGTTGAAATAGCTACAAACTGCGCTATTATCATCAGAACCAGACTTATTTTTAGAGATTGCCGGAAGTTACCGACCATTTCCGGACGGTATAATATCGATATTGGGGCAGTATCCCAATGAGCCATTAAGATGAGTTTCTTAGGCTTAGAAGCCTCTCTTTCTTTTGGCTTCACAATAAGATTATGGGAAGTAACCAATGGCGGGAAATTGATAACAGGAGAAGCATACCAATTAAAATAGAGCATTGCCATTGTTACAAAAATAAGTGTCAGAAAAAGCCCTGCAATAGGAGAGAAGTTAAGCATCAATAAGCCAAGAACTAAGCCGCCAATAAGCCACCAAACAATAGAGATATAGGTTTTAGGAGTTTTGAATGATTCCCTTGTTACTTCTTGCTCTCCAAACAAACCGGTCAGATATTCAAGCACAGGTGTTTCGTTGGGTGTGGCTACACCTCTGTTAGGAAAAGATGCCAGTTTTTCTACAATTTGTTTTGCGGTCATATCAGATTAAGCATTTATCAGAGCCTTGCTATTGCAAATTAATCAAGAATGGCAAAATGCTCCACATCTAAATATATTTCAGAAGGCAGGTATATTTTTCTTATAAACTTGTTTTTTACAAGCCAATCATAATCACTTTTTAAAACACTGAGTTCGATGGTTTTCCCGAGATTAACTAACTTATGGTTACCACCATTATAATAGTAGGCCTTGAAAAACCTTTCATTGTTGGTTCTAAATATTAAATTAGGGTAACCTTCTATTTGCAAATCGGCTCTAAGTTTA
>CALRLS020000264.1:0-7450 GCA_943368815.1 Cyanobium sp. NIES-981 | reverse complement strand
ATAATATGTCCAGACCCAGCCTTCCCGTTTGCCGTCAAATAAACCTTTAATTGAAAGTAAACTACAGATTAAGCCTGCCGTAGAGAGAAGCATTCCAACAGACCAGAGCGGGTGGTCTGTAAAGGCAGTAAAAAGACTTACAAAAGCTGAAAGACCAATGACAAAAATGTAAAGAGGCACTAACAAGAGCATAATCCACGGAATTATTTTTACAATAAATTCTTTCCACTCAGTCGGTAATTGAAAAGGCACAGTTTTGGTAAAAAGAGGTAATATCTCTTTTTCCAATGGTTTGTCGGCAGGTATAAAATTCATGGCTGATTAATTTTGTATTAGTAGTTAAATAATAGTTTTGAGCGTTTATATCAATTACAAGCGATTTTTTCAAGTTTTGTTTAATATTTGGGGCAGTTTTTTAGTAAATGGTGATTTGCCTAAAAAACCTTTTAACTTTTTTTGATTATTTGCCTTAGAATCAAGTTATTTGTTGGGTTTTCGGCGAAATCTTTAAATATGGAAGAAAATAATAGAATAGGTTCTATCAAGCAGTTTTTAAAAAACGCTACAACAAAAATAAGCGAAGCATGGTGGTGGTTTTTAGACCAGATATACCGGATTCTATGCCGGATATTCGGCGAAAAAAGGGTAGAAGTGGTATTTATCTCTTTCTATAAAGTAATTGATAAGATAACAGGCGCTTTTCGCTCTAAATTCAATACAGAAGGAACATATTTTCCTATTATCAGGGGGATTTACAGGATTGCTCTAAGGATTTTTATATTTATCTTCTTTTATTGGTTCTGTATCGAAACCAATTTTCTGTGGCTTTGTGGTGGTATGCCAAGTATTGAGCAGTTGACTAACCCCAAGATTGCACAGTCGTCTACTATTTATTCAAACGATGGGGTTGAGCTGGGTAAATTCTTTACCGAAAACCGACAGACCATTGATAGCGCCCAGATGTCTCCCTGGTTATTTAAGGCGCTTATATCTACCGAAGACAAACGATTTTTCGAGCATTCCGGCATAGACTTACGGTCAATGGCAGGTGTAGCCGTCGGGATTTTCAGTGGGGGCGAACGCGGTGGTGGTAGCACTATTTCTCAGCAGTTGGCCAAAAACCTGTATAATACCCGCCGGAGTGAAATGAAGGGGCTATTATATTATATACCGGTTATTAGCACTGTTATTTATAAAACAAAAGAATGGCTGACGGCCATTCGTCTGGAGGAGCGTTTTACCAAAGGCGAGATTCTGACTATGTATCTCAACACGGTAAGCTATGGTAATAATACCTTTGGTATCAGGAATGCTTCTCTGACGTATTTCAGCAAAGAACCTGATAAACTGAACGCTCAGGAGGCAGCTGTATTGGTTGGCTTGCAAAAGGGTACGACGCTATACAATCCAATCAAGAACCCTAAGAATGCTTTGAAACGCCGCAATACTGTGTTGCAATTGATGGCTAAAAACGGAGACCTGACACAGGAAAAGGCCGATGAACTAAGCAAAACCGAAATAAAGTTGGATGTAAACACTGAGGTTGATGATGATAACAGGGGGACTTATTTCAAAACAGCGCTGGCACGATTTATAGAAAACTGGGCGAAAATCAACGAAATTGATATAGACCTCGACAAAGACGGATTGAAAATCTATACATCTATTGATTTTAAGATGCAGGATTATGCAGATAAGGCCGTATCAAGCCATATGAAGAGGCTGCAAAAGATTTTTGACCAGGAATGGCAGGGGCGGAATCCGTGGATATATGAAAACGGACAGGAAATAAAGGGATATATTGATACAGTAGCCAAGCGCACACCTATCTATAAGAAACTGGCGATTAAGTTTAAGAATAATCCAGACTCGATACATTATTATATGTATGAGAAAAAGAAAATGACCAGGGTGTTTGTATGGGGTAAAGAAGGAGCGTCGTCACAGGAAATGTTGTTGAGTCCTATTGATTCGATAGTACATTATAAGAAACTATTGCAAACGGGTATGATGGCCATGGACCCTTACACAGGCTATATTAAAGCATGGGTAGGAGGAATAGATCACGAATATTTTAAGTATGACCATGTGCGTCAGGGACGTCGTCAGCCGGGTTCAACTTTTAAGCCTATTTTATATTGTGCGGCCATTGATGGCCCACTAAATCTTTCTCCTTGCGATAGACGTACCGACGAACCGTTTAAAAAAGAGTGGAAAGAAAATGGCGAAATGAAAGTTTGGGAACCTAAAAATGCTGATGGTGTATTTACCTATGCCAGCATGACCCTTCGAAGGGCTATGGCCCGTTCTATTAACTCGGTGGCTGCACAGCTATCAGACGAAGTGAAACCGAAAGTTACGGTAGAATATGCCCGGAAGCTGGGTATCACTACACCGCTTGATCCTGTTTTGTCAATTGGTTTAGGCTCATCTGATGTGTCTCTCTATGAATTGGTGGGCGCTTATGCGGTGTTTGCCAACGGAGGTGAGCGAGTAGAGCCTGTATTAGTAGCCAGAATAGAAGATGCCAAAGGGAAAGTTATCTATGAAGCCGAGATTAAGAAAACCCAGGCGATTAGCCCTGAATCGGCATTTCTGATGCAATATATGTTACGCGGTGGGGTGGAAGAAGCAGGTGGTACTTCTCAGGGATTATGGGAATATGCCAGTGCATTGTTTGGCAGTGGTGGACAAGCCGGAGGTAAAACCGGTACAACATCTAATTATTCAGATGCCTGGTATATGGGCTTTACAAAAGACCTTGTGTGTGGTGTTTGGGTTGGCGGCGACGACCGCAGTATTCACTTCCGGACACGCATGGGAGAAGGCTCCCGCTCGGCATTACCCATTTTTGGTAAGTTTATGCAAAGTGTGTATACAGATAAAACGCTGGGCTATAAACCGGGCCCATTCCCTAAACCGGGGGTATCAATTAAAAAGAATTATCAGAATTGTGGGGGAGATATAGGCGGTATTATGGCCGTTGATACAAATGCTGTTTTGCTGGATTCGTCTAATACTATTCAGCAAGAGGTCATTACTTTTCCTCCTAAAGATCAGCCTGCCAAGGATACTACAAAAAATAATCGTTAACCGATTAGTGAAAAATTGTGTAAATATTATTTGATGGTTACAACTATTATTGCTGATTAAGAGTCAATGCTGTTGAAGAACTTAAACTCCAACAGATATGGATACTAAATCATACAAAACCGGATCAATAAAATTAGCAGGAAAAAAGAAGGTAAATCCTTCGGAGGTGCTTTTCATGAAAGCAGATGTGAACTACACAGAAGTGTTTCTGGAAGACGGAGAAAGATTTATTGTCTCAAAAACCCTGAAAGAACTGGAGAAAAGATTCATCAACTATAATTTCTTCCGCACTCATAAATCTTACATGGTTAACCTGAAATATGTTACAGGATACCAGATTCATGAAGGTTTATTGGTGAGAATACACGACGAACATAGCGTGAGCCTTTCACGCCGCAGAAAAGAGGTTTTTCTGGATACCGTAACTAAATACAGGAAAGCAGGCTGATTAGCTTGTATGGTCAGAAACGATAAGCCATTTGCCGCCAATCTTTTTCAAAACAAGCGTAAAATATCCACCGGCATCACCTTTTTCAGGACGAGTCAGGTGCCATTTTCCTAATACCCAGCAGGTTGTTGGTGAATGAAAGTCTGTTTTCTGAATGTCAAATTTGAGTTTCCCCATTGTAGCAAGATCAGGATATGTTTTAAGATACCTGTCTAAGGTGGCCTTCCAACCATAGATAACGCCTGTTTTACCTATAAACATCAGAGAATCAGACTTCAGATAATCTTCCATAAATGCCTTGATATCTCCTTTGTTCCAGTTTTCATTCTGGCGATTCAATACTTTTAAGACTTCCTGACGATCTTTTGCACCCTGTGCATGGATTTGTATTGAAAATGCAAGTGATAGTATTACTATGAGTACTGCTTTCATGAGAATAGATTAGTCTTTGAACAGGTTCTTTGATAAAGTTTTATTGAGTTTTAGGCTGACAGGGGGTAATTTCTTGCACCCTGTTGCTATATTTGTACGAAAGTATAAATTTATTTCAATATTTGTGAACAAGCAAGAAATCTGGTTTGTAGTTAATCCTTTTTCAGGCAGAAAGAAAAATCATCAGGCAATCATCAGTCTGATTGAGAATAGATTAGATAAGAAAAAATATCAGGCTAGAATCATTCCTACCAAAGCTGCAGGACATGCTACCGAACTGGCACAGCAGGCAGCCGAAACTGGAATACCCTATATTGTGGCAATGGGCGGTGATGGCACAGTAAATGAAACCGCCAAAGCGCTCATAGGTACTAAAACAGCGCTGGGAATAATGCCTTTAGGGTCAGGGAATGGGCTGGCAAGAGAGTTGAGTATTCCGATGAACCCTGAGAAAGTAATCGAGGGTTTGAATAAGGCAATTATAAGGCAGATAGATACTTGTTTTGTGAATGATATTCCTTTTTTTTGTACGGCAGGTGTAGGTTTTGATGCCCATTGTGCCGATGTTTTTTCAAGATTAAAAGGGCGGGGGCTGTTGAACTATGTGAAGGTTGGCTTTCAGGAATTCTGGGCTTATAAACCTTTAGCGTGTAATTTTGGAGGTAACGATTATAAGGTATTCAGTATTACTTTCGGCAATGCACGTCAGTTTGGCAACAATGCCTATATTGCACCTCTTGCTAAGATAGATGATGGTTTTATAGACTGTACTTTATTGAACCCTATGCCCCTCTGGGAAGTGCCTGCTATTATAGCCAAATTATTTAATAAAAGCATTCATGAGTCATCGTATGCTGAGGCGTAGAGGGGAGCTAAATTTAAACTGAAAGGTGAGGGGAATTTACTGATTCATTATGATGGTGAACCTTTGAGATTAGCTACCGATGAACTGAATTTGAGTATTCGTGAAAAAAGTCTGCATGTAATGATATGAAAAATAAGAAACAACAGGAGGGGGTTGTATATTCGACTAACCCTGATTTTGAGTTTAATTTTGGTGGAGAAGAAGAGATAGAGACCTTAGCCCCTCAGCAACAAAACCTGAAAATATGGTTAGACAGAAAAGGTGGCAATAAGGTAGTGAGCAGGGTTGATGGCCTGATTGCCAAAGATGAAGATTTGCAAAATCTCAGAAAAAAACTACAAACGCTTTGCGGAAGTGGCGGCACAGCCAAAGATGGAGAAATACTGATACAAGGTGACCACCGGGAGAAAATTCTCGTCTTTTTATTAAAAGAGGGCTATAAAGCCAAAAAAGCGGGGGGGTAGATTTTAGATGGGCGATACTTCATCACCCACTGCAATTCTACCGCCTTTAATCACCATACAGGTAATGCCACCGTGGCCACGCATGGCATTGTAGCCTCCGGTGCCCAGGTTTTCTTCCATCTGGCTACATGGGTGGCAATAGCCGGTCATTTTCAGAACCACTTCTCCAATCTGAAAGGTTGATTCATTAAAAGCCAAGAGGTTGATGCCTGAAACTACAATGTTTCGCCTTAATAAAGCAGGGTCTATACTGTCTCTTTGAAGCAATTTAGCTACTGCTTCAATATGTTCAGCCTGAATAAGCGTTACCTGCCTTGTACGGGCAGTACCTTTATATCGGTCACCTACAATACCTTTTTGTTCTGTTACTTCTATGGCATCAGTCACTAGTAAGGGTCCTCTTGAAGTTGGGCCGGGTCGATAACTAATCCATTCAACCCTGCCATTATGGGCGAAAGTCTTCATTAATTCTTTAATACTCATGCTTCATTTTTTTCTTTATAAACTATTTCAAAGCGAAGGTGTTTTGAAATCTTTGGTTTCGTAGGCCAGACAGAAGTCTTTTAATTCACATTCGGGGCATTTAGGAGTGCGGGCAACGCAGATATATCGACCATGCAGAATAAGCCAGTGATGTGCTACCGAGATGGTGTCTTTGGGCAGATATTTTATTAATTCCTTTTCAACAAGAAACGGATTTTTGGCGGTCTTAGCTACTAAACCTAAGCGGTGAGAAACTCGGAACACGTGGGTATCAACAGCCATTGCAGGTTGGTTATAGATAACTGATACAATCACATTGGCAGTTTTACGGCCGACACCCGGCATTTTCTGCAATTCTTCGATAGTATTAGGCACTTCTGAGTTGAAATCATTGACCAGAATACGTGCCATGCCTATCAGGCTTTTGCTTTTATTGTTCGGATAACTCACGCTTTTGATATACTCATATACTTCTTCTACCGTAGAAGCAGCAAGGCTTTCAGGGTCGGGATAACGTTCAAATAGTTTTGGTGTTACCAGATTTATTCGTTTATCGGTGCATTGGGCTGAGAGTATCACAGCCACTAATAATTCGTAGGGATTGGTATAATGAAGTTCGGTTTCGGCTTGGGGGTAATGTTCAGTAAAGTAGGTAACCAGCGCTCTGTAACGTTCTTTTTTGTTCATTGGTTGTGATAATTTTTAAAACCTGACCCGAAGGTAGTAAAAACTAATTATTCAAAAAAAGAGGTGGGACTTCCGGAGTGCTATTTTCTGAATGAAAGTCAGAAAGTTAAACTTCTTGAGCGGACACCCCGGAATGACATTCCGGGTTACAGTTGCTTTATACCCACAAGTTTTGCCTTTTGAAGTTTCTCCTCCTTTTAGAGGAGGAGTACCCCCAGAATAAAGGATTAAAAATCGTTTATTCTGGGGGGAGGTGGTTAAAAGTCTTTCAAATTGGTTCAAAAGAACTTCACATCCCCTTAACCACCCCGGCTTTTTCCCGACGATGTCAGGGAAAAAGGCACCCCTCCTTGAAAAAAGGAGAGGAAATTTCAGAAAATAGTTGATTGGTACATGCAAGGGAGCAAAGGTTTTAGCTCGGGACAAGCAATCACTTCACATTCTTCCGACGGTTACGCTGGAAATCCTCTAGTACAAAGCCACCTAAGCCATTCAGGTTGCTATAATAAGCCCGGCCATTATTTACCTCTGTGAACTGCTGTACAAATTGTTTCAGATACGGGTCAGTGGCAATCATGAATGTTGTAACCGGAATATCCAGACGACGGGCCTGTGCTGCAATAGTCAGGGTTTTGCTTACAATCTTACGGTCGAGACCGAAGCTGTTTTTATAATATTTGATTCCCTCTTTCAAGCAGGTAGGTTTACCGTCGGTTATCATAAATACCTGCTTGTTTTTGGTTTTTCTTCTGCGCAATAAGTCCATAGCCAGTTCCAGTCCGGCCACGGTATTGGTATGGTAGGGGCCAACCTCCAGATACGGAATATCTTTCAATTGTATTTGCCAGGCATCATTGCCAAAGACTAAAATATCAAGTGTATCTTTCGGATATTTGGTGCGGATAAGTTCAGCCAGCGCCAATGCCACTTTTTTTGCCGGGGTAATCCTGTCTTCACCGTAAAGTATCATTGAGTGAG
>CALRLS020000263.1:0-7463 GCA_943368815.1 Cyanobium sp. NIES-981 | reverse complement strand
CCGTTCTTTAGTAAAGCTCCAGTCGTGCCACATTCAAATGCTTCACTTGTTTGCGTGTAAACATTATAAGAACTTGAGAGTACAGATTGAGAATCACGTTCAACAACAACAATTTGCCCATTCATTAGAATGGTGGCAATCATTTTATCTTTTGTGATTGTTATTCTACAGTTGACAGATGAATTTCCGACCTGTTCGCCTAAGTAGGTTTTGGCATTGCTATTAACCCCCGCTGGTAATACCGAGTATTCAACTACTTTAAATTGCGCAGAACTACCGTTTGGCAAGGGGAGGGTAATAATTGTCTCTGAATTTTTGGCATTGCCAATGCCTAAAACATTTTCGTGCCTGGTAGTAGACAATTGCTGGCGTAAAGATTCAATGTCAATGTTCACTTTTCTCACAGGATTCTGGGCAAATCCGTATTGAAGCAAAAAAAAGAACAAAATGAGTGTGGATAAAGATTTTTTCATAAATAAACAGGATTAAAATTTATTAGTTAAAGTTTCTTTTTAAGAATACTGGATAAGTATAAAAAGAAAAGACTAATGTTTCATGATGAGATATGAAACACTAGTCATGCAATTTACTATAAAAATTGTTAAACCGGCTTTGCTTCTTATCCAACGGTTTTAAGTCTGAATCACACCAACGTTGTATCTTTTCGTAATTGGCGCGTGATTGGCAGCTTCTATGCCAACTGAGATAATTTTTCTGGTTTCCAAGGGGTCAATCACCCCATCAACCCATAGATTTGAAGCAGCATAATATGGGCTTAACTGAGAGTTATATCTATTGGTAATAGTATCCAGTAATTCCTTTTGTTTTTCTTCCGTAATTTCAATGCCTTTGCCTTTCAGGGTTGCTTCCTGAATTTGTAATAGTGTTTTGGCGGCTGATGCCCCGCTCATTACAGCCATCTGCCCTGTTACCCACGAGTAAATCAATCGGGGGTCATAAGCCTTGCCACACATGGCATAATTGCCTGCTCCATAAGAATTGCCTACAATAAAAGTAAATTTAGGTACTACAGAATTCGCCATGGCATTTACCATTTTAGCCCCGTCTTTAATAATACCTCCATGCTCTGAGCGGCTACCCACCATAAATCCGGTTACATCCTGCAAAAACACCAGCGGGATTTTCTGCTGATTGCAATTCATGATAAAACGGGCTGCTTTATCGGCCGAGTCGGAGTAAATAACGCCGCCCATCTGCATTTCACCCTTTTTTGATTTTACGATTTTGCGCTGATTCGCCACTATGCCTACTGCCCAGCCATCGATTCTAGCCAGACCACATAGTATGGTTTGCCCGTATCCTTTTTTATATTGGTCAAATTCTGAATTATCTACTATCCTTTCAATAATCTCTATCATATCGTAGGGCTTCACTCTATCAGCCGGAAGTATAGTATAGATTTCTTTCGGGTCTTTGGCAGGTAAAGTAGGTTCTTTTCTATCAAAGCCTGCTCTTGTATTATGGCCCATTTTATCAAAAATCTTTCTGATTTCATCAAGGCAGGCAGCATCGTTCGGAAATTTGTTATCTGTCACACCCGAAATCTCACAATGCGTAGTAGCGCCTCCCAATGTTTCATTATCAATATCTTCACCAACAGATGATTTAACCAAATAGGAGCCTGCAAGAAAAACCGAGCCGGTACCTTCAACTATCAGGGCATAATCTGACATGATGGGCAAATAAGCACCGCCAGCCACACAACTACCCATAATAGCGGCTACCTGAGGGATACCCATTGACGACATTTGGGCATTATTCCTGAATATCCGTCCGAAATGCTCTTTATCCGGAAAAACCTCAGCCTGCATGGGCAGAAATACCCCTGCCGAATCAACCAGATAAATGATAGGCAACTGATTTTTCATAGCTATTTCCTGTGCCCGCAGGTTTTTCTTGGCCGTAATCGGAAACCATGCGCCGGCTTTTACGGTGGCATCATTTGATACAATCACGCACATCCGGCCACTTACATAGCCTATCACACAAACCACTCCACCGTTCGGGCAGCCACCGTCTTCTTCATACATACCATCTCCTGCAAAGACCCCGAACTCAACAAATTCACTGTCTGCATCAATCAGGTAGTCGATTCTTTCCCAGGCGGTCATTTTACCTTTGGCTTTGTGCGCCTGCATTTTTTTTAAACCTCCACCCAGTTTTATTTGTTTTCTCTTTAGATTCAATTCCTCAACAAGTGATTCCAGACTTAGCATGATATTTGAATAATTTCGTTTGTGAAACAAAATAATGATATAAATTCTTAATATTGAACAATATTTTCGTAAATATGATAAATAGTTGTCAGAAAAATAATTAGTATTGCAACTAATTCACATCAACCAATAATAAAGATATGACAGTTTTTGAATTAGAAACAGATGAAGCTCAGGAAATGATTCGACAAAGTGCAAAAGACTTTGCCGAAAACTATATACGTCCGCACATTATGGATTGGGATGAAACCCAGAAATTCCCGGTAGAGCTATTTCATAAAATGGGTGAATTTGGTTTTATGGGGGTACTTGTACCAGAAAATTATGGTGGCTCTGGTCTCGGTTATCAGGAATATATTACGATTATTGATGAGATTTCACAGGTTTGCGGCTCTATTGGTTTGTCGCTTGCTGCGCATAATTCATTATGTACAAATCATATCCTGACTTTTGCCAACGAAGAACAAAAGCAAAAATACCTGCCAAAACTGGCTACCGGAGAGTGGATTGGCGCATGGGGCCTTACAGAAACCGGAACAGGCTCTGACGCAGGAGGAATGGCAACAACAGCTGTCGAAGACGGAGACTATTTTGTATTGAATGGCTCAAAGAATTTTATTACTCATGCCATAAGTTCAGATGTCGCTGTTGTCATTGTCCGTACTGGTGAGAAAGGAGATTCACACGGGATGACGGCTTTTATCATTGAAAAAGGCACTCCGGGTTTTTCGGCTGGTAAAAAAGAAAATAAATTAGGTATGCGGGCCAGTGAAACGGCCTGTTTGTTTTTTGATAATTGCAGGGTGCATAAAGATAGTATTTTAGGTAATGTAGGTGATGGTTTCATCCAATCATTAAAGATTCTGGATGGTGGGCGTATATCAATCGCGGCACTGTCTTTAGGAATAGCCAAAGGAGCTTTGGATGCGGCGCTAAAATATGCCCAACAAAGAGAGCAATTCGGGAAATCTATCATTAATTTTCAGGGAATAAGCTTTAAACTGGCAGATATGGCAACAAAAATTGAAGCATCAGAACTCTTAACACGCAAAGCGGGTTTTCTAAAAGATGCCGGGAAAAAGGTAACAAAAGTATCTGCCATGGCGAAATTGTTTGCTTCTGAAACGGCTGTGGAAGTTGCCAATGAAGGAGTACAGATACATGGCGGCTATGGTTATACCAAGGATTTTCCTGCTGAAAAATACTATAGAGATGCGAAGCTCTGCACAATAGGAGAGGGCACTTCTGAAATTCAGAAAGTAGTAATTGCCAGAGAGCTTACACGAAAATAAAAGTAGCAATAGCTACAAATCAGAACCATGAAGATAATTGAGTGCCCCAGAGATGCCATTCAGGGGCTTCATCATTTTATACCTACCGAAAAAAAGATTGCCTACATCAATCAATTGTTAGCAAGCAATCTTTTTGATACTATCGATTTTGGGAGTTTCGTTTCCCCAAAAGCTATCCCTCAAATGGCAGATACAAAGGCTGTAGTTGAGGGATTGAATTTAGCGGATACAAAAACGAAATTACTGGCCATCATAGCTAATGAAAGAGGTGCATTGGAAGCTTCAGCCTATGACCAAATTACTTATTTAGGCTATCCTTTTTCTGTCTCAGAGACTTTTCAATTACGAAATACCAATGCCACCATTGCCGGGTCTTTGGAAAGAGTAAAGACTATTCAGGAAATTTGTGAAAAGACTGGGAAACAAATAGTATTATATATTTCGATGGGTTTCGGAAATCCTTATGGTGACCTATGGAATGCTGAAATTGTATTAGAATGGGTCGAAAAACTGAAGATTCTGGGCATAAGAATATTTTCTCTTTCTGATACAGTAGGTGTGGCAACCCCTGAAAGCATCAGCTATTTGTTTGAAAATCTTATAGCAAAGCACCCCGACTTAGAGTTTGGCGCACATCTGCATACCACACCTGAAACCTGGAAAGAGAAAATAGAGAGTGCGTATCAGGCAGGATGCAGGAGATTTGATGGGGCAATACTGGGCTATGGTGGTTGCCCGATGGCAGCGGATGAATTAGTTGGAAATATGCCTACAGAAAACCTGTTGACGTTTTCCGGAAATGCTGATTATGATAAAATTAATTCTTTAAAAATAGCTTTTCAAAACCTCCTCAACTGATGTATTTTACGGAAAGCGACATTGCTTCTTTTCCTGCCACTGAGTTAAAACTGATTAAAACAGAACTCAGGCAAAATGTCTTTGTAATCACACTCAACAGACCTGAAAAACGGAATTCTTTCACACCAACTATGGTGCATGAGATTGCTTTTGCATTGGCCTATGCCAATAGCCGGAACAATATCTGGTGTGTATTATTAGAAGCGGAAGGCCCGGTTTTTTGTGCCGGTATGGATTTGAATGTTTTTCAGAATCCTGCATTAGATATAGTGAATGAAAGTCTGCCTAAACCGGATAGAGAAATAACTTTAGGAGATGCATTTGACAGTCTGTGTAAACCTTCTGTGGCGGTAGTGAAAGGAGATGTATTAGCCGGAGGATTTTTATTGATAGGTGGCTGTACGTTTGTAATAGCTACTGAAAAAGTCAGTTTCAGCTTACCCGAAGTGCAAAGAGGCATTTTTCCTTTGCAGGTAATGGCAACGCTTCTGAAAATCATGCCTCAGCGGAAAGTGCTTGAGATGTGTATTTTGGGCAAAAAATATTCAGCCAAAGAAGCATTATCACTCGGCCTGGTATCACATCTTTCCGGAGTTGATGAAATAGAAGAGCATACAAATAATTTAGTGCAAACAATACTGAGTGGCTCACCTTTTGCTATTAAAAAAGGTATTGAAGCTTACCAAAGCCTTTTAAATATCCCTGAAAACGAACAACATCAATACCTTATTAGTCTATTGCAGGAGATACGTAATTCGGCTGATGCGCAAGAGGGCATTCTGGCATTTAAAGAAAAAAGAGCACCTGAATGGCAGAATCGTTAAAAAAATATCTCGTCTTATAAAATAAAGGAATATTTTTTGATAGAAAGTATTTCAAATCCTACCTTTGAGCGGCATTCCGCTTTCTGCAAATTTGCAGTCCGGAATTTTAATGTTAATTTTGGCGCAAATTAAGATGAGTGCTTATGAATCGGAAAGAACTTGATAAAATCGTTGACAATTTAGATATAGTTTTCAGAGGAGATGCCTGGCATGGACCATCGGTAATGGAATTTATAAACTCTATGCCGCTAAATGTGGTTGATGTCAGAAAGGAATATTCTAAGTACACCATTTGCCAGATAATCTTCCATCTGGGAGTCTGGCGGAAATTTGTGCTGGAGAAATTAAATGGCAATATCAGGTTTGATGTGGTAAGTGAGGAGGAAAATTATGGCACTGAAGAGCAGATTGCAAAAGCAAACTGGCCGAATTTAGTAGAGCAACTGAAGGCCAACCAAGAGGAATTATTGGAAAAACTTGAAGATTTTGATGACGAGCTCCTTGTTAAATTAGTACCGGGACAAGACTATAATTATTATAAATTATTGACAGGGTTAATTCAGCATGATACATATCATTTAGGTATGATTTGGGTTTTATGGGAATAATACCCGAAACATTTTAACGTTAGCAATAGAATTAGATTTAAAATATAATGGAAGAACTACAAACGAAAGAAATAGACAGAATTAAAACTTTATTGAATGCCGCCTTTCATGGTGGCTCATGGCATGGCCCTTCAGTATTAGAAAACATTAAGGATATAAAGCCAAAAACTGCCGGAAACCGTCAAAAAGATATTCATACTATTGCTGAATTAGTTTACCACATTACAACCTGGAGAATTTTTGCTTTAAAGAAAATTCAGGGTGAAGCAGAATTTGATATCAGGACTGAAAAACAAAACTGGGGAAACTTAAAAGAGATAGATGAATTCGAGTGGGAGACCCTTCAGATGGAATTGACGCTTAGCCATGATGAATTGATGAGCGGTCTTGAAGATAAAGATGATAGCTTTCTGTTGGAAATAGTGCCGGGCAGTGAATATGATTTCTATACATTGCTCCATGGTATCATCAATCATGATTTATATCATAATGGTCAGATTGGTATTCTGAAAAAAATGGCTCCTAAAACAAGCAAATTTGATGATGAAGATGACCTGAAAAGCAGCCGTTACTTCAGTGACGATTTTAATGATGAATATTGATAACAAACCTGTTTAGATTTATTTTTTTGTGTTTGAAGAGTTTTTCGCGCATTAAATATTAAGTTTAAACAGGTTTATATAAAAAAAATATAGCAAAAACTTGGAAATGTATAAATGTTTCGTATAATTTTGAGTAATATTAAATTCGCTTTATAAATCCATACGACTATGTACAAAATCACCAGGTGGGCGGGGAGGAATCCCATGCTCGTTCGCTTCATTATTCTTCCGGTCTTATTTTATATCCAATGTAGAATGGCTTTTGTATTGGGAGCAGAAATGTTCTTTCAGGGCACATCGTTCTCAATAGCCTTTTTCTTATTAATGTTTGCCATTAATATTGGGGTTTGTCTGGCATATCCTTTCAATGCCAAAGAATTAATTCATAAATTTTATTATAGGCTTAAAGTCATGCAACTGGTGGCTTGTTTGTCTGCTACTGCCTTGTGGGGATTCATCGGCAATCAGACTGCCGCTTATTTTGAGCATGTTCGCATGGCTGAATTGGGTTTGCAACCAACAATGAATTATCCGTTTTCTGTATTGGCAGTTACGATTACAAGTAAAACAGTTGGTGAATCAGAAAGTTCTATGCTGACAACCAAGACTGTTTTTAAGAATTACTTCAAGAGTACCATTGTCAAAATCAAAAAATCAGTTTTCTTTCGTCCTAAAGCTGATCGGTCAGCCAGGGTGTTATTAATAGTTTTAGGCATTATTTTGCTTTCTGGGGGCATTGTAGTACTGGTTTGTGGTATTCAATGCGGAAGTGCCGCCGGGTCTGTAGCCCTCGGAGTAATAGGAGGCTTAGCTCTGATGGGGCTTGGCATCTGGGCATTAATAGGCGGTTTCAGAAAGGCCTTCCGGATGATGAAAGCGCCTGTAGTTAATTAGGAATACTCAATAAAGATAATTAGATGTATAAATAAAACGGGTTCTTTATCAAATAAGAACCCGTTTTATTTATTGAATCACTTCTGTAAATCGATAATCAATCCCTCAACCAATTTTTGTTCTTCCTCTTTCAGACATGTGGCGGCAC
>CALRLS020000262.1:0-7464 GCA_943368815.1 Cyanobium sp. NIES-981 | reverse complement strand
TTCGATAACAGAGTAAACATCGACGTATCGGCTTATACACAAAACTCAAAAGGGCAGGTAATCACTGTTAAGGTTCCTAACTCAACTGGTTTCCCTACCTTATTGATTAACGTTGGTGAAACTAAAAACTTTGGCTATGAAGGTGAATTCAAATATCTGATTTCAAGAGGTACTAAATTCTCGTGGGATGCAAGTGTGAGATACTCATATAACGATAACAAAGTAATTGAACTATACCCTGGTATTAATGAGTTCGTAATTGGTGGATATTCTTATGCAAATACCAACGTTATTAAAGGTTCACGCTTCCCGATGTTAAAAACTGACGGTTATCAATATGCTGCTGATGGCTCAGGCTATCGATTAGTAAGTGCTACTACCGGTTATCCGTTACGTCAGACAAGTCTTAGCCCTAGAGGCGGTACTTTACCACGCCATATCGTTGGTTTGGGTTCAAGAGCAAGTTATGGTAATTTCACGTTCACATTCAACTTCGAGTATCGTGGCGGCAACTATATGTATAGCGACTTAGGAAGACAAATGACCTTTACAGGTTCTGGTAAATGGACAGAAAACAGAGAGAATCAAATCTTCCCTAACTCTGCTTATTTAAGTTCTGACGGAAAAGTTGTTCCTAACACGACTGTGTATGTTCGTGAGCCTGAATACTCACTATGGGTTGACAACTATCGTAATATCTCTGAAAACTTTGTTAACAAAGCATGGTTTATCAAATTACGTGATATTAACCTTTCTTACTCTGTTCCGCAAAGCCTCCTTGCAAAAACCAAAATTTTCTCAGGTGCAAGCATCGCTCTATACGGTCGTAACCTTATTACTATCGTAGACAAAATGAACTTTTACACCGACCCTGAATTTAGCAACACCACAGGAAATGGATTAGGTATCAACAATACTAACCAAACGCCTCCTGTACGTCAGTATGGTGTGAACATTAACCTTACATTTTAATCAACATTACAATTGACTAA
The DNA here is from genome assembly GCA_943368815.1 of Cyanobium sp. NIES-981. Taxonomy (GTDB): domain Bacteria; phylum Bacteroidota; class Bacteroidia; order Cytophagales; family Spirosomataceae; genus Emticicia. Next base: position 6,472 of record CALRLS020000262.1, on the reverse strand, counting down.
ACATGAAATTAAAATCAATAATTATATCTGCTTTGGTTGTTTTGGTTGGTAGTAGCTGTAAAGAATCATATTTTGACATCAACACTAACCCTAACTCCCTGCCTACAGCCTCGCCTAGTTTTGTGTTTACCAATGCGGTAAACGTAACGTCGAACAATATGCTTGGTTATAATGAACTAGGTTCATACTGGTCTGGTCAATGGACACAAGGAAACGGGTACATCATCAGTACTACTCAATTTGCTTATAACTTTACCGATGGTGATTTCAACTATTGGGATGGTATTTTTGATAATCTTGAAGATTATGAATTTGTGATTCAGAATGCTGATGCAGCCAACCAAAAATATTTTAAAGGCCCTGCTAAGGTAATGAAAGCCATGATTTATCAACATCTGGTTGATATGTATGGCAACGCACCTTTTTCAGATGCATTGAAAGCAACTGCTTCATTGGCTCCGAAATTTGATGACCAAAAGACCATTTACGAGTCGCTAATTACATTAATTGACCAAGGGATTGCTGATATGAAAGCAAATCCGTTTGCTAGTGCGTTTTCTGGTTCTGACATTGTATTCAGAGGAAACCTTACTAAATGGACGCAGTTTGCTAACTCATTAAAGTTGAGAATCCTGATTCGCCAGGCAAAAGTTGCCGGAAAAGAAGCTTATATCAAAGGTGAAATTGCAAAAATTTTAAGCGAAGGTTCAGGTTTCATTACAGGTGAAGATGTAGGTATCGGTGGTTCTTACTTCTATCTGGCAACTGCCGGTAAATTGAACCCGGTTTATGACCGTTGGGGCTATGACGCCAATGGAGCTAAAAGAGCATTGAATAACTATCCTCGTATTACCGAGTTTTTAGTTAACAACCTGAAAGCATCAGGCGATACGCTTCGTTTGAAAAGAATTGCTTATGCTAATAGTGGTGAAAATGGTGGCGCTCCCGGTACAAGTCTTCTGAAAGAAGTGGCCGCTAACTATAGAGGAACTCCATTTGGTGTAAGCTCTGGTTATTTACCTGCCAATACTGTACCACTAGGGCCAAGCTTGATAGTAAAAGGCGAATATAACCGCCCTTATATCATCATGACCGCCTCAGAAATTCAATTTACATTGGCTGAAGCGAAGCAAAGATATGCTGATTTAGCTCTACCAAACACTGCTCAACAGTATTTCGAAGAAGGTATCAAACAATCATTCCGCATATTAGGTGCTGGTGCAGCTAATGCTGATGCTTACAAAGGTAGTGGTATTGTAAACTACGACTGGACTGCATCTCCTGATAAATTAACTGCTATTGCTATCCAGAAATGGACTGCATTGAACAACTTCAGTGGTTTTGAAGCTTGGGTAGAATATAGAAGAACCAATCTTCCGGTTACTCCACAGAGTATCCAGATTATTGGTGAGACTAAACGCCCTTTGCGATTATTCTATCCTAATACTGAAAATGGTTCAAATGGTGCTAATGTGAAAGCACAAGGTACTATTGATGTATTCTCTACCAAAATATTCTGGGATGTAGATTAATCAAAACATCTCTTTCTACGAAAAGGAGTCTGCTTGCAGGCTCCTTTTTTTATTTCTAAAAGAAAAAATTGTGTTTTTTGAAGCCATAAATAATGCTAAAGCGCTTTAATTTGATAAAAATCCGCTTCCACCTGCCTTTATTTTTTACCCAATTTTGTCGAAAATTGTCTGAAAGCAGTCGCTTAAAAGCCTATATACATCGCAAATGTTAAAAAATACTAAAAAAACCTATAATATCTTAGGAAAAAAATCTAATTTAGTACAAACAAACAACTTATAATGTGACAAAAGAAAAACACTCATCCTTAATCAGGAATGTTTCCTCATTCCATTTAATTAGTCTCTGCCTGACATCCAAATTCTCATAGAAGATTTTAAAATTAGCCATTTGCTTGAAGTATACAAAGATGTATATAAATTTAACTATTAAGGAAATTAATAATCACACACCCTCTCATGGAACAAATTATTGCTGTGATGAACTCCGTTTATCCTCTTGATAATGAAACCATTACCTTCTTAAAAAGTAAATTAATTAAACATTCCCTTCCAAAAAAACAATTAATTCATTATCCACCTCATATTTGTAAAAGAATTTTTTTTATCGAGAAAGGGTTGGTCAGAGGATATTACTTTAAAGATGGTAAAGAACATACTAATTGGTTTTTTAAGGAAAATGATATTGTAATTTCTATAATTAGCTTCTTTAACCAAATGCCCTCTGATGAATATATTGAAACTTTGGAAGATAGCATCCTTTGGTCTTTGAATTACTCAGATTTACAATATCTTTATAAAAACAGTATTGCTTTTAATACTGTTGGAAGAGTATTAACCGAAAAATATTACTGCTTAAGCGAAATCAGGAATTATCATATAAGGATGAAGTCAATTGAGGAAAAATACTCTTTTTTATTAACAAATATTCCTAATATTTTTAATAGGATATCTTCAAAACACATTTCCTCATATTTAGGAATAGAGCCTGAAACCTTAAGTAGAATAAGGTCCAGAATCAAATAAAAAATTGATTTGAATCAATTTTTTGAAGATTTGTTTTGATGAATTTTGTATAAACTAAATTTAACAAAGCAATGAAAACAAATCAATTTTTTTCAAAATCCGCATTTTTGCTGTGTCTTTTAACTGCCAGTTTTACACTTCTTTACTCTTGTCAGCAAGATGCTGCCTTACCGACACAATCGACTAAGGTAGAACCACAAGAACTTGGCTCGGGAAACCAGAATCTTGAAGTAGAAGAGGCAAAAAAATGGTTTAACTCGCAAGCAAATCTTCGAACAAAATCTACTGCAAAAACTGGTAAGCAAGAATTTTTATGGGATAACGCTTTTAAAATTATTAAAGGGTCAAAAGGCGTTGCAGTTCCATTATCATTTGAAATAACTCAAAAACCTCGATTAAGAGGTAATTCATTATTACTAAACGAACCAAAAAATGATCAGGATAATATAGAAAATGACCAGCTAGCAACATTATTTATAAGTAAGGATGATAAAGGAAACATTAAGTCTGAAATTGTCTCTTTAATACCTGAAAATTATTTTTATGATAGTAAACAGAGAAGAGCTAAAAAATATTCTGGCTTAGTTATTATTAATGATATGGACGGTAACTTCATTAAAGGAAGTAAAGTTAAAGATGGTGAAATAATTGGTAATATCAGAATTGGAGGGAATGAACCATCAAATGGTCGGGTTAAAAATCAATATATCTGTGACTATGTTGATTGGTTCTCTTGTTCTTATGTACCTTCTGACCCTAATAGTTCTGTATATTGTTCATTTATGCACTCTGAACCCGTTTATTGCGAAGGTGATAATACAGGTGCAAGTTTAGAAGCATCAACATTTACAGGAATTACCTCAGGATTTGACGGCTATACTGCTACTGCCACTACACCAAGTATTAGTTACGCTGGCCAATCTGATCCCGATGTAAATGTTGATGCTGAATTAGATTGTTTCACTTCTGGTTCAGGAACTTATACTTATAGCTTAACGGTATACGTTGATCAGCCTTATGCAGGAGAATCTACCCCATCCACATGGTGGTTTAATGTTGGACATACTTTTGTAGGTTTTTCACGTACAGATGTAAATACAGGGCAAACAATTAGAAGAGTAATTGGTTTTTATCCTCAAGACGACGTCAGAATTTTATCTGTTGTTGCTCAAGTAGAATCTACTGTTAAAAATAATGAAGGACATGAGTACGATGTATCAATAGCTTATACTGTAAACTCTACCCAATTTGCAGCAGCGGTAAATCGTGCTAAAACTTGGGATAATGATTTGTATAATCTGGAAGACCAGAACTGTACTGATGCTGTAATGGATGTAACAAGTGCAGCAGGTATATTTCTTCCTAGCCAACGTCAAAAGATTCATATAGGCACGAATTTTTTCATACATTCACCCTCTCTTATGGGACGACTATTACAAAATATACAATACTTGGGGCAAACACCTAATAATGCAACAATAACAGTTAATGCTAATAGCCAAGCACCTTCAAAAACAGGAAGTTGTAACTAAAATTAATTTACAAAAATTCTATACAATGAGAAAGATTCTCTTAATACTGACAATTATATTACTTTTTTTATTGATAAGTAATTTTTCAAGTCTGTTTCGTTTGTTCTTTCTTTCCTCTCTTTTTGGGAGTTCAAGTCTAACTACGTTTGAAAGTTATACGACTTTACATGGGGAATTTTCAGCTCGTGAGGATCAAATAAAAGGCAGCACATTTAAGGGAGTAACAAAAATGCAGGAAAATTACCTGAGGTGTCATCCTAAAAGCAAAGATTTTCAATTGTATAGAACATTTAAAATGCATCCAATAGAATTTTGGAATTGGTTTAATTATTTTACTCATCCTCGATACCAATTGCCTTATATAGAAAAGAACAAAGTTCTAAATACTAAAAGACCTCCTACAATATGCCCTGAATTATATCCGGATGACGCAATAGATATAAAATAAATAGTTTGACTAGTCCTGAAAAAGTGATACAGGATTATTGATACTAAAGGTACACTTTTTAAGCAGTAGTAATCAAGGGATTGCTACTGCTTTTTGTTTTGTAAGTTTTCATTTTGCAGATGCATTTTATTAGGTGTAAGCATATGATTAGATAAATGAGGTCTACATTCATTATATATTTTTATAGATTCTGATACAACTTTTTTCATTAATGCCAACTCCAGATGATAATTATCTATCATAAACTCCTGTTTTAGGATACCATTTATTCTTTCAGCGACTGCATTTTCATAAGGGTCAGAGTCTTGAGTCATACTACATCTAATTCTGTATTTAGACAATAAATATTGGTACTCATCAGAACAATACTGAACACCTCTATCTGAATGATGGATAAGGCATTTGCTTTTATGAACTCTGTTTTTCTGCGCCATTTTTAATGCTTTCAAACAGCCATCCGTACTTAAAGAATCAGCTACTTCATATCCTATTATTTTCTTCGAATAAGCATCTGTTATCAGGCTTAAATAACATGGTTTTTCTCTTTTACCAATATAAGTAATATCAGATACCCATATCTGCTCCGGCTCTATAATAGCCATTTCTTTTATCAGATTGGAATGTTTCCTGAAACGATGGTGAGACCAGGTTGTTATGTGATAACTACGTTTGGGTTTAATTAGCAAATGATTAGCTCTTAGAATATCAAAAAACTTGTCCTTGCCAACTTTTAGTTCTTCAAGCTGTCGACATAGTAACACATACAACTTTCTTGTTCCAAGGCGTGGTAATTTCTGGTGTTCTCTATTTACAAGCTCAACAACTTGTTGGGCAATACTTTTCCGCTTTTGTGTTCGCTTTATACTCCTATAATAAACTTGTCTATTTATCCCGAACAATCCACAACTAAAACTTATACTTTCTTCTTGTTTCTCGCTGTAGCTGCTGATTGTTCGGGTGATAAGTTTTTTCTGATATCGATGCTATATTCCTTTTCAGCAATATCAATCATCATGTCGAAGATAACAGCCTTTTGATCAGCTATGTAACTCCGCTGCTCTAAGTGTGCCTTCTGCTTTTCAAGTAATCGGACTTTGGCTTCCAGTTCCAGTATCTTTTGTTCAGGTGATTTTGGCATATTCAATGAAGTTTGATTCTCCCAATCAAATTTACCATATTTCTGCAACCATTTCCTAACTGTACTTTCTCCTTGAATCCCATATTTCCTACTGGACTCAGTAGCACTAGTTAAACCAGATTCAATCTCTTTGACTACCTGAATCTTAAAACTTAACGTATAATCTTTTTGTGTGCGCTTCACATAATTGTTTTGACTTTCCATTTTCGATACTTTTTTAGTGTATCGCTATTTCAGGACGTGACAGTTACCTTTCAGAAGAGACTGTCCAATTTTAAGACAGTCTCTTTTTTATAAAGAATCTATTATCCTCATAATACACTCTATTCTAATAAACCTATATCTAATTTCTACATTATTTATTAAAATCGTACGTGCAGTAATGAAAAATATTAGAATCCACTCTTAACCTTGTCGAAAATTGTCAGAAAGCAGTCGCTTAAAAGACTATATACATCGCATTACCTATTTAAAATTTTTTAAGAAATATTCTACTTATCAGAAAAACAACATAACTTAGCATTAAAGTACATTCACTTGTACCAAAAAATAATTAAAACAAACTAACGAACTGTATGAGGAAACTTCTACTCGCCTGCTTTATGCTGGCCTGGGCAAGCTCTACTTTTGCCCAAGACGTAAATGTAACCGGAAAGGTTACCGCTGATGACGGCTCCGCTCTACCCGGTGTAAGCGTTGTGTTACAAGGCACAAACAAAGGGACACAAACCGATGCTGATGGTAATTACAAAATTACTGCAACTAAAGGCTCTTCGCTTTTATTTAGTTTTATTGGCTT
>CALRLS020000261.1:0-7486 GCA_943368815.1 Cyanobium sp. NIES-981 | reverse complement strand
AGGCCGTAACACTTATCTGAAAGTGACTTTCGCCAACAACGTATTGCGCCGCAATGCAACAGTCGAAGCTGTATCAGATAACCACGATGCTGCCATGATTAAGGTATCGATACCGGGCCAATTGCCAAGTGTTGAATTATTTGATAATTACGATGATATCAAAGCCGGGCAAGCTGTAACAGTGATGGGTTATCCGGGTGTAGCGCCCGACCAATACATAGTACGTAAATCGAGTGACCCATTCAAGCCTAATATGGATTTCAACACCGTGCCGTCGCCAACTGTTACACCGGGTAATATCGGACGATTAATAAAGAGTTCCTCCGAGAAAACAAATTTATACAGCACCTTCGGAGATTCTTATCAGTTGACTATCAATGCCACAGGCGGTGGTAATAGCGGAGGCCCGATGTTTGACGACAAAGGTCGTGTAATAGGCATCTACTACGCAGGTAAAACCGATGCCAGAGGCACTCAGATCTCATTCGCAGTTCCTATCAAATATGGTATGGAATTGATGGGGAATACGAAGGTGCTATAGGAAAGATTGAGTGATTGAGTGAATTAGTGATTGAGTGATTAAGCTGACGCAATGCAGTAATTATCTTCACATTAAATACAATCCTATTCGTGTATAGTCTTAATGAAATTGAAGCAAATTTTTATAATCACTCATTCACTCAATCGCTAATTCACTCAATTAATTCATTTCAAAATGCAGGAACCATTTTTAAATAAGAATATAAGAGGATACGTACTCACGCAATGGCTGGGTTCGGGCGGTATGGGAGAGGTGTATCAGGCACAACATCAACACACTCGTCAATCTGCTGCTGTTAAAGTACTGAACCGTATCGACCAGGTAGAGCGATTCCGGAACGAGGCCTATGTGCAATCATCGGTTAAACATCCGAATATTGCTGCACTCTATGAGTACTCGGTCGAAAATGGAATCCCATGTATAGTAATGGAATACGTGGAGGGCTTAACCTTAGAAAGACTTATTAAAAGACAAGGGGCTTTGCCTGAAAACTTTGTCTGGAAAATATTGGAACAGATGGCAGCCGCAGTAGTACACCTGCATTCCAATAATATTTTCCACAGAGATTTAAAACCTGCCAATATCAAAGTTACGAAAGAGAGTGTGGTGAAGTTACTGGATTTTGGTATCGCCAAAGCAGCGTATACACCCAAACTGACACAAGAAGGATATATCGTAGGAACCTCGTTCTATATGGCTCCCGAACAGTTTCAGGGCAAAGGGAGTGTGCAATCTGATTGCTGGGCATTGGGTGTGATTCTTTACGAAATGCTGACCGGGCAATTACCATTTGACGGCAAAACTGAAACAGAGACCCGTATAAAAATAGAGCGTGGTGAATATATGGCTCCTAACCTGATTAATCCGCATATTTCAAAAAGGAGCAAGAGACTTATGGAAAGGCTATTGCAGACGAATCCTAAAAAGCGCATTACTGCTGAGGCTTTATTGAGCGAACTAAGAGGTGAAACCGACCCAAATAAGCTCTTCAATAAGGTCAGTGATTGGGTTAGGAATGCGTTTTAACTGTTATTTAACATCAATCATTTAATCATCATAAAGATGTTTTGGAAAAAATGGTTATCGGATAGTGAGCCGAAACCTACAGAAGAACACCGGATAAACGAAGAAGATTTGAGGGCAGTCGTGGTGACAGATGTAGGGCGGGTACGCACCAATAATGAAGATGCCGCCCGATTTGTGCGTCCCTCAAAAGTTCTGGTAAGGATACAGAAAGGATTTCTGGCAATAGTTGCCGATGGCATGGGTGGACATGCTGCCGGAGAAATTGCTTCACAGATGGCTGTTGAGACGATTGCCAAAGCTTATTATCAACAGGAAGATACGCCTGAATCAAGCCTCTTTGTGGCTTTTTCTAAAGCAAACAGGGCAATCTGGCAAACCGCCAATAAGAACGTAATGCAAAAAGGGATGGGGACAACCTGCACGGCTGTTGCCATTAGCCGGAATAAGCTGTTCATGGCACATGTAGGCGACAGTAGGTTATATCTCTTTAAAGACGGACAATTGATTCAACTATCAACAGACCATACCTATGTTCAGGAATTGATACAGCAGGGAGTAATTTCAGCAGAAGAAGCCGAAAAGCACCCGGACCGTAATATGCTGACCCGTGCAATGGGGACGCATAACAAAGTAGAAGTTGATGTACAGGCAGTATCGACACTTTTTGAAAATGGCGATAGGATTATGCTCTGCAGCGATGGTTTGTATGATTATTTTACACAATCAGAAATTGCTACATTTTTAACTATTCCTGCACTCAATGAAGCCGCGCAACAAATGGTAGATGCTGCCAAACAAAGAGGAGGGCATGATAATATAACGGTGTTATTGGTAGAACGTGTGAGCACCGAAGAATTTCAGCCGGCCAGACCTACCGAAAATATTGATATACCATGATAGGCCAGAAGATACAAAACTATAATGTAGAAGAACTACTCGGAGAGGGGGGCATGGGCACTGTCTACAGGGCTACTGATACCTTGCTCCAGCGTTCGGTTGCGGTTAAGATTCTTCACCCGCATCTGGTAAGAGATACTACTTTTTTTGAGCGTTTTCGTAATGAAGCCATTTTATCAGCCAAGCTGAATCATTCCAATGTGGCTGTTTTATATAATTTTCTGAGAGACCGCAACGACAACTTCATGGTGATGGAGTATGTAGATGGCATGAATCTGGAAAAATTATTAAAGCAAAACGGGGGTTTGCCATTAGAGTCGGTACTGAAAATTATGATTCAGGCTTTGGATGGCTTGCACCATGCCCACGAAAAGGGGATTCTGCACAGAGACATAAAACCTGCGAACCTGATGCTTACCCGTGAGGCAATAGTGAAACTGATGGATTTCGGCATTGCCCGTATGATAGGCTCACAAAGACTTACCAGAGCTGATAGAATAGTGGGTACGCTTGAATATATGGCACCCGAATTATTAGACGGCAGTGAAGCAAGTGTGCAGTCGGATTTATATGCAATCGGCGTGTTGATGTACGAACTACTATCAGGCAAAATGCCCTTCGAAGCCTCGACAGACTCAACACTGATAACGCAGATTCTGACCAAGAAGCCGATTCCTATACGTACAAGAATTGGTAATCTCCCCAAAAAAGTAGAGGAAATTTTAGATACGCTATTACAGAAGAAACCCGAAAAACGATTCGAAAGCGCTGCTGATTTAAGACATATACTAAGTACTATTGTTAATCCAGGCAAGGTGGTTCCGCAGACTTTACAGCCCAAAAAAGTAGAGGTAAATCTGGCTCCAACACTAATAGTCAGCAAGTCGAATACTAGCCCAACCCGATTGGCTGGTCACCAGGAGTCAAATATAAAACCCACTATGGTTCAGACCGTTAAATCAAGGATACTGTCTACTGAAGGAATGGTTTTAGGTGGTGCCTTTGTAGTGGCAATTCTGATTATTGTCGGGGGAGTTTTCTTTATGTCGCCGAGAAAAGATGATGATAAAAAACAAGAGGAGCATTTTATACCTACGACACAAGTAGTAATACCTCAAACTACTGCCAATCCTGATTCTCAAAAGGTCAGCAATAATGAGGTAGGTTTTCAACAGCCATTAGATAAAGTAATTAATCCGACCGAAAAGAAAGAAACCAAACCTAAAGACAAAATACCTGTTGAAGAAAAGGACAAAGGAAAACAGCCAATAGGAAAAAAGGAAGAGAGAGAAATCCCTAAACCTGCGCCGACAGAACCGAGTGGCAAACAACCCATTTCAGAACCTGTAAGAGAACTGGAGACTGTCAAGGAAGAACCTAAAACCAGAGCTACGCAAAATGTTTCTATAAGGGGGATTTCGGTCTCTGTGGCATTAGACGAAACCATTTCTTCCAATGACCCGGGTATCAAAAGCAAAAGTGTTGCCTTACGTGTATTGGCTGATGTAAAAGTAGACGGAATAACAGTCATTGCCGCTGGAGCCCGTGGAACAGCAAAGATAACCAGTGCCCGTTCGAGTGATGATGGCAAGTCTTTTCTTGAATTTAAACCCGAACGTGTGCAGGCCGTTAATGGTGAATGGGTACCCTTGAAAAGCCCTGCTCTGGGGAAATCAGGCAGTTCTATTGAACCAGTCATTTTCACAAGGGGAACCCGCATATTACCCGACCCAAAAACGGCTAACACTATTTTAACTATTACGCTATAAACTTTAAAATCATAAACTTTATGAAAACTATCTGGCAAAAGAAATACATTATTTATCTGTCTATTTTTAGCCTTTTAAGTCTCTCTTCCATCGCACAGGATGCCATTACTTTAAGGTCGAATACAGAGGGACTCCATATTGGGGTGGGCCTAGGGTATAAACACTGGACATCTTCTTATTTCAACCGACTCGACGAAAACGAACCAACGGGATTAGGCGGCGGCATTAATATCGGTTATGGTCTCAATCAGCATCTGGAATTATTCGCTTCGTATGACTGGCATACCTTCAAGTTTAAAAACGAATGGGATGATTATGGCCTTTCTGCGATAGGAGTAGGAGCAAGATTTAATTTCGGAGGAACATTGCAGGCAATACGACCCTTTGTTGAGCTAGGCTATAATTATCAATCTTTACTCGTTAACCCGGTAGCACTGAACGGTCAGACTTTTGAATATCACCTGAAAGGCGGTGCTGTATCCCTGGGTGGAGGCCTAAACTATTTTGTGACACCTAAACTGGCGATTATGGGCAAAGTAGGGGCAAATCTGGGTAAATTCAGTACGTTTCTGATTGATAGAGATGGCATCGAAGACCGCCCCGATATAAAAACTTTTCAGTTGGGGATTGGGGTGAATTATTTTTTTAATTAAGATCCGTGTGGCACGGCTATACTCGTCCGAGAAAGGCCGTGTCACGCATATTTGGGGACAAATGTTTTTTAAAGGATTTAGCTAACTTACTTATTAACTGTTTGAAATTGAATCCTAGTCCAACCTTGTCTATTAGTTACCGCCTACTAACCGTGCCAAGGCTGTTTTCGGACGAGCATAGCCGTGACACGGTAGCTAAAACCGAATCTGAAAAGTAGTCAGCCTATCCTCATTAGTTTGAAGAGAATATTGAAAGCCGTGATTTACGAGAATTTCACGGATTAGCGTTAAGCCTATGCCTTGCCCATTGTCTTTGGTGGTGAAGAAAGGTGAGAAAATCTGTTGTTCTGCCTCAGTTGAAATTCCTGAACCATTGTCTTCAATTAACAATTGCTTAGGTTTAAATGTGGTGCTGATAGTGATTAAACCCTGAATAGCTGCATTCGGATTTTTCTGATTACGGATTTCTATTGATTCAATGGCATTTTTGATAATGTTGATTACAACCTGCTCAATCTGATGCAAATCAGCTAGAATCATAAAAGGCATTTCAGTAAGTTTTACCTCCAGTTTAATACCTGATTGAGAGGCTCTGAACTCCATTAGTCGGATGGCATTTCTTAATAATTCATTCAAATCTACTTTTTCAGGTCGTGGTTCCGGCAGGCGAACCATATCGGCAAAATTCCGCATGAAATAGTTCAGATGGTCGTTTCGCTGAATCGCTATTTCAAGTGCATGTTTAATATCAGAATCATTTTCCTGAAGCTGTATGGTGGTGTCAAGAATAGAATTAACCGAACCGATGGAATTATTTACTTCATGCGCCATCATGCGTATCACTTTGCCGTATGCTTTCTTTTCAGCATTCAGAATCTCAGCTGTTAATTCTTCTATCATCACAAAAAACCTTGGGAAACCTCTGTCGATAAAATGAGATTTCTGGCATTTATAGGTCTGGATTCCATTTAAAGAAATGGTCTTGGACTCACCCGTTTTCAGAGTACTGATTGCTTGTAAAAGCACTTTATCAAAATCAAAAATAGATTTGCCGATCAGTTCATGGGCTTCTAAGCCTAGTATCTCACAAACTTTTGGATTGATATTGGCAATATTATCATCAAAATCTAAGATGAGGATGCCGGTAGGAGAGGTCTGGACTAATTTTTCGAGGAAATAATGTTGCTGTTCCTGTTTGGTTCGTTCGTATCTAAGCTGGTCAACCATGCCGTTATACACATCAATCAGCATATCCATTTCAATCTTGCCTATTTTCAGAAACTTCACACTGAAATCTTTATCCCGCATGGCATCAATGCCTGTCATGAGCAAGCGAATCGGCGAAATTAAATCATTATACAACTGCCAGGCAATGAATATGGAGATTAGCACAAAAACCTCAGAAACGATAAATACTATCTCATTATCTTTGAAAATATAAAAAGAGAGGCCAACCATTACCGAGTGTACGACCACCATGAAAAGCAAAAACTTAGTCCGGATCTTCATCATGCGGGATATTATATTTCTCCAATCTACGATATAAAGCACTGCGAGTCAAGCCCAGCGCTTTAGCTACCGTCATTACTTTTCCTTTATGAAATTCTAATGCCCTTCGTATCATCTGTACTTCCATTTCTTCTAAGGTCATGGTGCCTACCTCCGGCAATGATGCTGCACTTGGTTTTCGGGCAGTGGGTTGCCATTGTGCCTGAAAATCAGCTACTTCCAGCGTATCATGGTTGCTTACTAAAATTGTGCGCTCGACCAGGTTTTTTAACTGACGGATATTGCCCGGCAGAGGCAATTGTTTGAGCCATTTCATGGCTTCCAGCGTCACCCTAAGATTTGGGCGACCATAGATTACCCGTAAATTCTGCACAAAGAAATTTACGAGCAAAGGAATATCATTCGGACGCTTACGTAGTGGTGGTAGATTTATTGTAATGAGATTGATACGGTATAGCAAGTCTTCTCTGAAACTATTTTTCTGTACACTTTCCTCTAAGTTCTTATTGGTGGCACAAACCACCCGCACATCTAAGGTTTTAGTGCGGCTGCTGCCCAATACTTCATAAGTGCGGTCTTGTAATACCCTTAATAATTTCACCTGACTGCTCAAATCCAAATCCCCGATTTCGTCTAAGAAAATAGTGCCTTTATTAGCCATTTCAAAACGACCTACCCGGTCATAGCGGGCATCTGTAAAAGCCCCACGCACGTGCCCGAACATTTCTGATTCAAAAAGACTGGTAGAGATACCACCAAGATTGACTTTTACAAATGGTTTTCGGTTACGTTGGCTGTTCTGGTGTATAGCTTCTGCAATCAACTCTTTACCTGTACCACTTTCACCCATAATCAACACCGAGGCATCGGTAGAGGCTACCCTGCCTATTGTTTCTAATATCTTTAGAAACTCGCCATCTTCTCCTATTAACTGACTGAAATTGTATTGGGCATCCAGTTTCTTACGTGTCAGGGTCAGGGTTTTCTTTTCTGATAAATCTAAAATAGTTCTGATTGATTGCATCAGATGCGAATTTTGCCAGGGTTTATTGATAAAATCGCTTGCACCTAATTTCATGCCTTTCACGGCC